>NZ_RZOL01000148.1:0-13870 GCF_004022985.1 Mesorhizobium sp. M7A.F.Ca.ET.027.02.1.1
GTAACGAAGCCGTCGCGGTCGCGATCATAGGGTCGCGACGCCGTTTGCGGCGAATCATTGCGTTCCGTCGACAGTGCCCGGCATGCGGCAAAGCCGGCGATCGACAGCCGCGTCACCGGCGCTTCGGCGCCACCGGCGACCATCACGTCGGCATCGCCCCACATGATCAACCGGGCAGCATCGCCAATGGCGTGCGCGCCGGTCGAACAGGCCGTGACGACGGCATGGTTCGGGCCTTTCAGTCCGTGCCGGATCGAAACCTGCCCGGAGACGAGATTGATGATCTGGCCCGGGATGAAGAAAGGGCTGATGCGGCGCGGGCCGCGCTCCTTGAGGATCATCGCGTTCTCGGCGATGCCCTCGATGCCGCCGATGCCGGAGCCGATCAGGACGCCGGTGGCACACCGCTCTTCATGCGTCTTGGGTTCCCAGCCGGAATCCTTCAGCGCCTCGTCGGCGGCGGCAATCCCGTAAAGGATGAAGTCGCCGATCTTGCGCAGTTCCTTGGGCTCGAGCACGGCCTCGGGATTGAAGGTGGCATTGCTGCCGTCACCACGCGGAATGACGTGGGCGATCTTGCAGGCAAGATCCTCCACCTCGAACTCAGTGATGCGCTTGGCAGCGCTGCGGCCGGTCAGAAGTTCCTTCCAGCTGTGCTCGAAGCCCATGCCGAACGGCGACAGCAACCCAAGGCCCGTGACGACGACACGCCTCATCGCAGGTCCTCCCCGGTGATGACTGCGGAAAGCGTCAGGCCGAAGCCTTGTCGATGTACTTCACGGCATCGCCAACGGTCAGGATGGTCTCAGCCGCATCGTCGGGAATCTCGACGCCGAATTCTTCTTCGAACGCCATGACGAGTTCGACCGTGTCGAGGCTGTCGGCGCCCAGATCATCGATGAAGCTCGCCTGCTCCGTCACTTTGTCGGCATCGACGCCAAGGTGCTCGATGACGATCTTCTTGACGCGCTCTGCGGTGTCACTCATTTGGGCATCCTCGTCTTTTGTTTGTCTGTCTTCGTTAGCGGGCAGAATGCCGCTAATCAAGCTGAAAGATGGTCCTGCCGGAAACGCAACGACTACGGACCGGTTTTTGCCCGAACCGCCGGGTTGCGGGCCGCATTACACGAAAAATAGCTGAGGTCCAAGCCGAAATGGTCTCTTTTCACAACCCGCCGGCGTTGCTGCCGAACCTCGTCAAATCATAGCCATGCCGCCATTTACGTGGATGGTCTGGCCAGTGACGTAGGCGGCTTCGTTGGAGGCGAGATAAGCGACGGCGGACGCGACTTCAACGCTGGTGCCCATGCGCCGCGTCGGGATCGCCGCCATAATCGCCTCTTTCTGCTTGTCGTTGAGCTTGTCGGTCATCGCCGATTCGATGAAGCCCGGGGCGACGCAGTTGACGGTGATGTTGCGGGTGGCGATCTCCTGTGCCAGCGATTTGGAAAAGCCGATCATGCCGGCCTTTGAGGCGCAGTAATTGGTCTGGCCGGGATTGCCGGTGATGCCGACCACCGAGGTGATGTTGATGATGCGGCCATGGCGGCGGCGCATCATCGGGTGGGTGAGTTCGCGGGTCAGCCTGAACACGGCGGTCAGGTTGACCTCGAGCACGCTGTCCCAGTCGGCATCCGACATGCGCACGAACAGGCCGTCCTTGGTGATGCCGGCGTTGTTGACCAGGATGTCGACGCCTTCGAGATCGGCTTCGGCTTTCTGGCCGAGCGCCTTGACCTCCTCACGGTTGGACAAATTGGCCGGGAACAGCTTGACCCGGTCGCCAAGCTCGCTAGCCAGCGCTTCCAGTTTCTCGACGCGGGTGCCATGCAGGCCGACGATCGCGCCCTGCGCATGCAGCATCCTGGCGATCGCCTCGCCGATGCCGCCGGATGCGCCGGTGACGAGCGCCTTGCGGCCAGTCAATTCGAACATTTTTGTCTCCTGATTGAGAAGAGAACACCCTTTACAGGGATGGGATCAAATGACGCTTTATGCAAGCGCCGCCATGGCCGCCTCGACGTCAGCCGCGGTGCCGACCGACGCGGTGGCGACATCGCGGTTGATGCGCCGCGCCAATCCTGAAAGCACCTTACCGGCGCCGATCTCGTAAAGCGTGGTGACGCCGTTTGCGCCGAACCATTCCACCGTCTCGCGCCAACGCACGCGGCCGGTTATCTGTTCGACCAGGCGGCGGGCGATCTCGTCTGGATCGCTGGTCGGGCTGACCGTAACATTGGAGAGGACGGGAACCACCGGCGCGTTCTTTGCCACGCCGGCCAGGGCTTCGCGCATGACGTTCGCGGCCGGCGCCATCAGCGCGGAATGGAAGGGCGCGGACACCTGCAGCATCAGCGCGCGTTTGGCGCCTTTCTCGGTGCACAGTTTCGCGGCCAGTTCGACCGCGGCCTTGGCGCCGGAGATGACCAGTTGGCCACCGCCATTGTCGTTGGCGATCTGGCAGACAGAGCCTTTGGCGGCTTCCGCGCAAGCGGCTTCGACATCGGCCTGTTCCAATCCGATGATCGCCGCCATGGCGCCCTCGCCGGCCGGCACCGCCGCCTGCATGGCATTGCCGCGTATGCGCAGCAACCGGGCGGCATCGGCAACCGAAACGAAGCCGGCAGCGGCCAACGCCGAATATTCGCCCAGCGAATGACCGGCGACATAGGCGATCTTGCCTTTCAGCGAGAAGCCGCGCGATTCCAGCGCCCGGATCGCGGCCAGCGACACCGCCATCAGCGCCGGCTGCGCGTTGGCGGTCAGCGTCAACGTCTCTTCCGGCCCTTCCCAGATCAGCTTCGACAGATTTTCGCCGAGCGCATCGTCGACTTCCTGGAAGACCCTGCGCGCTTCGGGGAAGGCGTCGGCGAGATCCTTGCCCATGCCGACCGCCTGGCTGCCTTGTCCGGGAAAGGTGAATGCAACGGCCATGCGAGGGCTCCCAAGGGCTGGTTTTGCTTGCCTGAAGACGGGTTTTTCTTGCCTGTGACGCATGGCGGGGCGCCAAGTCAAGCCCGGTTCGACCCTGCCCGAGGGCAGCCTCGTCCGCCGAGTGCCTGTTGCGAAAGGGTTTTTGGCGATCACTCCTGATGAAAACCGCTCACGATTCGTTTGCTGGCTCTTCTTATTTCCGTTACAGGCGCTAGCTTTGCGTGACAATTCCATGACAATCGAGTGACGTGCTTGTCGCTGGGTGGGGAAGTTAAAGTGGCAAAGAGTTACAAACGCACCGGCAAGGCCGCGCCACAGTTCCTGGAAGACGACCCCTCCACCGGCTATCTGCCGGGCAGGAGATGGCCGGTCGTGCGCTATGGGCTGATCAGCCTGGCGATCGCCGCTATCCTGGTGTTTGCCATCGAACTGATCGTGCGCGGCGACTTTGCCGGAACCATCTCCTTCTTCCTGCAGCCGTTCAAGCCGGGCTGGACTACCATCGTCGTGTTTGCGCTGCTCCTGATCGGCTTCGATGCGGTGCTCGGCCGCAGCCACCAGAGCCTGATGATCGTCGCGCCGCTGACCTTGTCGCTTGCTTTCGTCGGTCACCAGAAGTCGCACTATCTCGGCGATCCGCTCTATCCGACCGATTTCCTCTATGCCCGCCAGATCTTCGCGCTGCTGCCGCTTTTGGTACGCGAACGGCCGATGACCGCGCTTGCCATGGTCGTCGGCATCGTCGCCGGCCTGTCGCTGCTCGTCTACGGCTGGCGGCTATGGCGCCGCAAGGTTCCCGCACTCAGCCGCAAAGGGCGCCTTGCGCGGCTGACGCTGGCAGTGCCGCTACTCGCCTTCTTCGTTTCGATCATGGACTACGCCACCTTCTCCTGGACCAGGGATCGGCTGCAGATCATCCCGATCATGTGGGACCAGAAGGAAAACTATGCCTCCAACGGCTTTGCGCTGGCCTTTGCCCTCAACGTGCCGATGGCGCATGTCTCGGCGCCGCCGGGCTATTCCGACAAGGCGATCGCAGCGATAGCCAGGCCTGATGTGACCGCCTCGGTGCCGGCCGAGAAGCCGGACATCATCATCGTCATGAGCGAATCCTTCTGGGATCCGACCAAGTTGCCTGGCGTCACCATCACGCCAGATCCAATCCCCAATGTGCGGGCGCTGCGCTCGGGCTCGATGTTCTCGCCGGAGTTCGGCGGCATGACCGCCAATATCGAGTTCGAGGCGCTGACCGGCTTCTCCAACGCGTTCCTGCCGGCAGGCAGCATCCCCTATCAGCAATATGTGCGCACGCCGACGCCTTCGCTCGCGACCTTCCTGAAGAGCCAGGGTTACCGGGCGCGCGCCATCCATCCCGGCACCAACTGGTTCTGGAACCGTGGCGCGGTCTATGCCGATTTCGGCTTCAACGATTTCAAGTCGGAAGAGACGCTGCCGCCAATGCAAAAGCGCGGGCCACTGGCATCGGATGCGGCGATGACCGACGAGATCATCAGCGAGGCCGACGCCAGCGACGAGCCGGTGTTCTTCTTTGCGGTCAGCCTGCAAAACCACGGTCCCTACGAGCCGAACCGCTATTACAATCCCACGCATAGGGTGCAGGCGCCGATCAGCCAGTGGGCGCGCGAATCGCTACTCAGCTACGCCGAGGGCTCAGCCGATGCCGATCGCGGCCTCGAACGCCTCGTCGAATGGGCCAAGAAACGCTCCCGCCCCACCGTAATCGCCTTCTTCGGCGACCATCTGCCGCCGCTGGGGCCGGTCTATGTCGAAACCGGCTTCCTCAAGGATAATGTCGCGCCGCGCAAGGAAGCGTCGCCCGAGGCTGCTCTCGAGCATCACGAGACGCCGCTGGTCATCTGGTCGAACCGCACCGGGCCGGCTGAGCAGATGGGTGCCGTCAGCCCAGCCTTCCTGCCCTATCATATCCTGAAAACGGCCGGGATCAGCCATCCATACTACACCGGCTTCCTGGGCGAGATGAGCGAACGCTACCGTGTCGTCGACCGCAATCTTCTGCTGACGCCGGCTGGCGAAGCCACGCCCGATTGGGCGCGGCAGAAGGAGATCGATCCGGCGATCCGCGATTTCCGCCTGCTTCAGTATGATATGATGTTCGGCAAACGCCACGCGGCGCCCGACTTCTTCCCCGAAACGGTCGACAAGGACAAGGTTGTCGCCCATACGAGTTGAGCCCAACGATCCCTCAGGAGCCGGCCAGTCCGTCCCGGATCGCGCGTTCAGTTCGTCAATTGCAGCTTCGAGAACTTGTTGGCGATCTGCTGGAAAACGTCCGGCAATTTGGTCGGATCGTTGACTGCATAATAGCCGCTCGGATCAGAAGCGCAGGCGCTGTAAAGCGCGCGGTTGGCTGCGGTGTCGGATTGCAGCACCATGGTGTAGATTTGCACGCCCTCGTTCTTCAATTGCGTGCAGACGCTTTTGGTCCAGCCGTCGACATTGCGTGCCGCCGTCGTCTGGTTATCCGATCCGAAACGGCCGCCGGCCAGATAGCCATATGATGTGTAGTCAGATTTCGTCGGCTGTTGGCTGGCGCCATAGACGACGTTCTCGCCGTCGGTGAGCAACAGCACGATCTTGCTGATACCGGGCGTCTTCCACGGCGCCCCATCGGTGTAGGGCGCGGCGGGCGACAGCACCCGCATACCCCATGACAGGCCCTCGGAGACGTTGGTGCCCGAACCGTTCCACTCGGTCATCTGACTGGCAGCCTTGCGCAGCTTGTCGAAATCGTCGGTCAGGGGGACCACCGGGGTCGGACACGCACGGTTCGGACCGATAGTGATGGGAGAGCCGGTCTCGGTGATGAGTTCCTTGGCGGGCGCAACATATTTGGCAATCTTTTCCCTGGCAGCCCTGTCATCGGGCGACAGAAGTTCGATGAGATTGCCGAGCAGGTTGCTGAGATCGATGCCCAGGATGTTGATGCCCGACTGGGCAAGCCTGGTTTTGTCGCTGACATCGTTGAGATAGGAGTTGTTGTAGTATTTATCCGAATTGCCATAGGAGCCAGACGGCTTTTTGGCGTCTTCGGGATCATCCGGCGCAAAGTACGGCACGAACAGCGTGTCGGGCTTGGCCGTGTCGGGTGGCGTGTCGGAGATATTGTAAGCGCCTGGCCGCGCCTCGACACAACCCTTCCATCCGGTGCCATTCCATCCGGCATCGGTCCATCCAGTCTTCTTGAGCTGTTTGAAAAGCGCCATGTGGTTCGGCCGCTTGCCGTCGATGACGGGAAAATTGACGCCGTTGGTTGAGGACTTGCCGTCCATGTCGATCCAGGACGGGTCGAAGCCGTCGCCATTGACGTTGACGGCGGTTACGAATGGAACCAGCGAGGCGCGGATCTTGCGCGTCGGCGATTTCGCCGCTTCGAGCGTGTCGAGCAACGATTTTGTCGCCGTCCTCAGCGCCGTCATGCGCGCGTCGGCCATCGAGCCGGTGTTGTCCAGTACCAGCACGACTTCGAGCTGGTTGTTCGATTCTACCGCCGAGGCATCGACCACGATGTGCTTGCTGTCGCCGAACAGGAAGGCGAAGTTGAGATTGACGTCCGCCGAGGCAACCGCCTTTGTCTTGACGAAGTTGACGCCCTTGTCGACAGTCAGCGTCGCCTGCGCATTGCCGAGCTCGCCATGACCGACGATGTTGGCCTGGAAATAGCGGTTGAAAGCGTCATTGCGGGTGATGTCGAGATCGCCAAGGTGCGAAGAAGCAAGATTTGCCGAATCGAGAGCGTTCTGCAGATTGCTCTTGGCCCGCATAAGGGTCGAGACATCGGTTGCGAAAGCGACTGCCGTCAGGATGACCGGCAAACCCAGTCCCAGCACAAGCGTGAAATTGCCGCTCTTCGAGCGCCAGAATTTGTTGAAAAGCATCCTTACCCCCGGAAATGCTTGCCGCTTTTGCGGTTGTCCGGGCTTTTGCGCCCTCCATGATGAATCGACCGTTGATGGCAGGCTTCAACTCCACACAACCTGCTGGTGTGGTTAAGACGTGGTTGCCGGAAACCACAACTCCGACCGTTGCTGCTCCCCGATCATCGGCTATGACACACGGGAATGCCGCTTGCCCTTGCTTTGCGGCCGGATTGCTGTATAGACGCCCGCAATCTGCCGGTCCTTGCTGGGGGCTGAACGGAGGGCCGGAGGTTTTTCAGAACCTTCGTGTGAAGCCGGAAGTGCTTCCGCCTCCCGTGTCTCCGCTCTCGACCGTCTCGTCATGCTCCTTTCTTCCCCCTGCCCCTTCGAGGGTTTGCGGGTCAGAGAAGTTGCAGAGGCTTTTGCCGCCGGGAACCGGAAGAGAAACGAAGAAAGGCATAGGACATAATGGCTCTTTACGAACATGTGTTTCTTGCCCGGCAGGACCTCTCGCAGCAGCAGGTCGATGCGCTTGTCGAACAGTACAAGGGTGTCATCTCCGCTAATGGCGGGTCCGTCGGCCGGGTCGAGAACTGGGGACTGAAGTCCCTCACCTACCGGGTCAACAAGAACCGGAAGGCTTACTACACGCTGATGGACCTGAATTGCCCGGCTGCCGCGCTCAACGAGATGGAGCGCCAGATGGGCCTGTCCGAGGACGTGCTGCGTTTCCTGACCATCAAGGTCGAGGCGCATGAGGAAGGCCCGTCGGCCATGATGCAGAAGCGCGAAGAGCGCTCGGAACGCGGCGGCTTCGGCGACCGTGACCGTGGCGATCGTGGTCCGCGTTCGTTCGGCGATCGTGATCGCGGCGACCGTGGCGATCGTCCGCCGCGCTCGTTCGGCGACGCTGGTGCCGATCGTGGTCCGCGCCGTCCGCGCGAAGGCTTTGAAGGGGGTGCAGAATAATGGTCGACATCAATCAGATCCCGACCCGGCGCCCGTTCCATCGCCGCCGCAAGACCTGCCCGTTCTCCGGCGCCAACGCGCCCAAGATCGACTACAAGGACGTGCGTCTGCTGCAGCGCTACATTTCTGAGCGCGGCAAGATCGTGCCGTCGCGCATCACCGCCGTCAGCCAGAAGAAGCAGCGCGAACTCGCCAAGGCGATCAAGCGCGCCCGCTTCCTCGGCCTGCTGCCCTACGTGGTTCGCTAATATCTCAAATGCGGGCGGTTCGCCGCCCGCTCTTCTCCCACGGCGACGGGCGCCGCAGGGCCGAACATCAAATCCCGGGTTGAGGTCAAAACCTCTAACTGCCGCAACAGGCAGGACAGCGACACCAGCGCCAAAGGCGCTCAAGCTTCCTGACCTGTTCCCAAGACATTCGGCGTCGATCTCATCGATCGATTGGCGCCCAACCGAAGGAACAAAACCATGGACGTCATTCTTCTCGAACGCGTTTCCCGTCTCGGCCAGATGGGCGATACCGTCAAGGTCAAGGACGGCTTCGCCCGTAACTTCCTGCTGCCGCAGGGTAAGGCGCTGCGCGCCAACGAAGCCAACAAGAAGAAGTTCGAAGGCCAGCGCGCCCAACTCGAAGCCCGTAACCTTGAGCGCAAGTCGGAAGCAGCCCAGGTCGCCGAAAAGCTCGACGGCAAGAGCTTCATCGCCGTTCGCTCCGCCGGCGAAACCGGACAGCTTTACGGTTCCGTTTCGACCCGCGACATCGCCGATCTGCTGACGGCGGAAGGTTTCTCGATCAACCGCAACCAGATCCTGCTCAACCAGCCGATCAAGACCATCGGTGTCACCAATGTGGCGATCGCGCTGCATCCGGAAGTCGAGGTCACCGTCACGCTCAACATCGCCCGCACGGCCGACGAAGCCGAGCGCCAGGCCAAGGGCGAGACTCTGACCACCGCCGAAGCGATCTATGGCGACGACATCAACGACAACGCCCGGCCGGAGAACTTCTTCGATCCGAACACCGAGTTTGAAGGCGGCGAAGACAACGCCTGATCATACATCGCAAAGAGGTTGAAGCTGCGCTCCGATCTCGATTGAAGCGTGCTTCGATCACTTTGCCGTCATCCAGCCATGCTGGACCAATGCCCGGGCCTCTCGCCCGGGCATTTTTGTGCCAAATGGAACTTTTCGAACCCCTATATATTGTTGCAGACTATGGCGTCGCGCGTCCTTTGGCCGCGCAAAGCACGCTGTGCAACTTTGGTTCGGCGCAAGATCTTCGGGGAAATCGACACTGATTTTCGCGGTCACGCGCCAAGGCAGCCTGTCTGGCCGAGAGGGGACATTTGGTCATGAATATCCTGTTGAAGCGCGTTCTCGACCGCCTGGTGCGTACCGGCAATCTCAAGGTGACCGGTCCCAAGGGCTCGGCTGTGGTTTTCGGCGACGGCAGCGGCGAACCGGTGCACATGCACATCAAGACCGCGCATGCCGAGCGCGCCATCACCTTCGATCCGATGTTGGCGGTGCCTGAAGCCTACATGGACGGCGAACTCGACATTCTAGAGGGCGGGGTGCTGGGTGTGATGCGCATCGCCTTCCAGAACATGGGCAGCGGCGGCATCGACGCCACCTGGTCGAAGGCCATCGAAGGCTTGCGCCACGCCTTCCGCCGGCTGCAGCAGATCAACACCGCCTCGCGCTCGCGGCGCAACGTGCAGCGACACTACGATTTGTCGGGCGACCTCTACCGGCTCTTCCTCGACGAGGACATGCAATATTCCTGCGCCTATTTCGAGCAGCCGGACATGACGCTCGACGAAGCGCAGGCCGCCAAGAAACGCCACATCGCCGCCAAGCTCCGGCTGAAGGCCGGCCAGACGGTGCTCGACATCGGCTCCGGCTGGGGCGGGCTTGGCCTCTACCTCGCCAAGGCGTTCGACGTCGACGTGCAGGGCGTGACGCTGTCGACCGAGCAGCATGGCGTCGCCACCGACCGGGCGCACGCGCAAGGGCTGGAAAGCCGCGTGCATTTCGAGCTCAAGGACTACCGCGAACTCAACGAGCGTTTCGACCGGATCGTATCGGTCGGCATGTTCGAGCATGTCGGCGTCAACCACTACCGCACCTTCTTCGACAAGAGCGCGACGCTGCTCAAGCCCGATGGCGTCATGCTGTTGCACACGATCGGTCGTTCCGGCGTGCCGTGGGCGACCAGCGCATTCATCCGCAAATACATCTTCCCGGGCGGCTATATCCCTTCGCTCTCGGAAGTCATGCCGGCGATCGAAAAGTCGGGCCTGGTCGTCACCGACGTCGAGATCCTGCGGCTCCACTATGCCGATACGCTGAAGCACTGGGGCGAGCGCTTCGCCGCCAACCGCGACAAGGCCAAGGCGATCTATGACGAGCGCTTCTGCCGCATGTGGGAATTCTATCTGGCGGCCTCGGAAGCCGCCTTCCGCTGGCAGGACCTGGTCATCTTCCAGATCCAGATCACCAAGAAGAACGATACGCTGCCGATGTCGCGCGACTACATGGCCAAATGCGAAAAGGCGCTTGAGATGCGCGACATGGGGCATCGTGAAACGGCACCGGTAAAAAAGAGCCCTGCCGCCAAGCCGGTTCGCCGCCGCAAGGTTGCTGACCAGGAATAGCATTGCCGCTTGCCATTGCCGGCGCCTGCACTGAAAAAGGTCCCGTGACCGTCGCGGGACCTTTTTCATGACCTACGTCCTCTATGCCGCCGCCGCTCTGGCCGAGATCGCCGGCTGCTTTTCGTTCTGGGCCTGGTGGCGGTTGGAAAAGTCGCCGCTTTGGCTGCTTCCCGGCCTCGCCTCGCTCGCCCTGTTCGGCTTCCTGCTGGCGCTGGTCGACACGTCAGCCGCCGGTCGTGCCTACGCCGCCTATGGCGGCATCTACATCGCGGCGTCGCTTGGCTGGCTGTGGCTGGTGGAGGGCGTTCGCCCCGACCGCTGGGATCTTGCCGGTGCCGCGCTCTGCATTGCCGGCGCTTCGGTGATCCTTCTCGTCCCGCGGGGCGCGTGAGATGGAGTTGCCGGCCTCCCTTCGCCAAGGTGTCGAGCGCCTGCTCGAAAACGTTCCTCTTGCGGTACTCAAGCAAGCGGCAAAAACGCTGTCCGACCGTTATCGTGCCGAGTTGCGTGACGGCCGTTTGCACATGGCCGAGGATCTGGCAGTGAAAGCCTATCTGGCGACGCGGCTGCCGGCGACCTATGCCGCGATCCGCGCCAGCCTCGACGCGCTGAGCGACGCAAAGCCCGGCTTTCAACCCAGGAGCCTGCTCGATGTCGGCGCCGGCCCTGGCACGGTGCTTTGGGCCACGACCGACCTGTGGCCCGATCTCGAACAGGCAGTGTTGTTCGAAGCCAGTGCGGCAGTGCGCAAAGTCGGCGAGACGCTTGCCGGCGACACAATTGCCGCCCAGACCAGATGGCTGGCCGGTGATGCCACCATCGACCTTGCCGACATCGAGCCGGCCGATCTGGTCACGTGCGCCTATGTGCTCGACGAAATCGCGCCGGCATCGCTGCCGAAACTCATCGACCGCCTCTGGCAACTCACCGCCGACACGCTGCTTGTGGTCGAGCCGGGCACCCCCGCCGGCTGGCAGCGCATCCTTGCCGTGCGCCGGCAGTTGATCGAGGCGGGCGCGCATGTGCTTGCGCCTTGCCCGCATCAGGCGCCCTGCCCGCTCACCGCGCCCGACTGGTGCCACTTTTCCCGCCGCGTCGCCCGCTCGCGCCTGCACCGGCTGGCCAAGGACGCCGACGTGCCGTGGGAAGATGAGAAATTCATCTATGTCGCGGCTTCTCGCGACGGACTCACATCGCACCAGGCGCGGGTTCTTGCGCCGCCGAAATCCGGTTCCGGCAAGGTTCTGCTCAAACTTTGCCGGGACGACGGCACCGCCGCCGAGCGCTTGTTCACCAAGCGCGCCGGCGCCGACTTCAAGCTGGCCCGGCGGCTGGACTGGGGCGACAGGCTGGCTTCCGAATAGACAGCAGCAGCGTTTGCGACCGCCTCGAAGAAAAATTTCGAAGCGATGTCGAATCCAGGCCGTGCCGTTCGACCATTGGCGTTCTCGGACCTTTCGAGACGCCAAGGGTGTCAAACGGCATCAGCCAATAGGAGAAACGCAATGAGCTATATCGCAGGATTTGTCGCCGCGGTGCCCGCCGCCAACAAGGAAGCTTACCGCAGGCATGTCGCCGAGGTGGCATCGGTGCTGAAGGAGTTCGGCACCACCCGCATGGTCGAAGGATGGGGCGACGACGTGCCCGGCGGCAAGATCACCGACTTCAAGGGAGCCGTGAAGGCAAAGCCGGATGAAGTCATCACCTTTTCATGGCACGAATACGCGGACAAGGCGGCGGCGGACGCGGCCTATCAGACGATGATGAGCGACCCGCGCATGGCGGAGATCGGCGCGTCCATGCCCTTTGACGGCAAGCGCATGATCATCGGTGGCTTCACGCCGTTCATCGACCTGAACACGACCGGCAAGACGGGCTATATCGATGGCTCGCTGGTGCCGGTGCCGGCCGCCAACAAGCAAGCCTACCTTGCCGTGGCGGCGAAGCAGGCCGCGGTGATCAAGGAGCACGGCGCAATCCGCGTCGTCGAAGCGTGGGGCGACGATGTTCCCGACGGCGAGATCACCGATTACCGAGGCGCCGTGAAAGCGACGGGCGACGAGGTCGTCGTCTATGCCTGGGTCGAATGGCCGTCGAAGCAGGTGCGCGACGACGCCTGGAAAAAGGTGATTGCCGATCCGCGCATGTATGCCGACACCATGCCCTACGACAACCAGCGGCGGGTCCATGGTGGCTTTGCGCCGATCCTCGACGCCTGATCCCAAGAACCTTAGTTTTCGACAATCCTGGAAAAGGAAACCCATCATGCGCTACGCCTGTCTCATCTACTACAACCCCAAAACATTGTTCGGCGGCAGCCCGGAGGCCAATGCCGTGCTGGCTGAGTGCTCCGGATATGACGAGGTGCTCAAAGCCAGCGGCCACTTCGTAACCGCCGAGGCCCTGGTGCTGCCCGAGGAGGCGATGACCGTGCAGGTCCGCGACGGCAAGATGTCGACCGTCGACGGCCCGTTCATGGAGACCAAGGAGATCCTGGGCGGCATCATCGTCATCGAGGCCCGCGATCTCAACGAGGCGGTGCGAGTGGCGAGCGGCCATCCACTGGCAACGATCGGCTTTGTCGAAGTTCGCCCGGTCGTCGACTTCAGCCAGCCGCCGCCGGTCCTGTGAGCACCACCAGCCCCCGCGATGCCCTGGAGGCGGCCTACCGCACCGAGGCGCGGCGCGTGCTGGCGACCTTGATCCGCCTGCTCGGCGGTTTCGACGCGGCGGAGGAGGCCTTGCATGAGGCCTTCACTGCTGCCGCCGAGCAATGGCCGCGCCAGGGTGTGCCGGCCAATCGCTATTCCTGGCTGGTCTCGGCCGGCCGCTTCAGGACCATCGACCGCTGGCGCCGGGAAGCACGGCTGGCCGGGGCCCTGCCCGAGCTCACGGCTTTGGCCGAGCCGACGCCGGAACCAGCCATGCCGGAAGACATCCAGGACGATGAATTGCGGCTCATTTTCGTCTGCTGCCACCCGGCGCTGGTGCCGGATGCACGCATCGCCCTGACCCTGCGCGAAGTGGGTGGTTTGACCACCGAAGAGATCGCCCGCGCCTATCTGACGCCGACACCGACCATTGCGCAACGCATCGTGCGGGCCAAGGCGAAGATCCGGGACGAGGCGATCCCCTACGAGGTGCCCGACCGCGCCGACCTGCCGGTGCGTCTCGAGAGCGCGCTGCAGGTGATCTACCTGATCTTCAACGAGGGTTACGCGGCCACCGAGGGGCCGAACCTGACGCGGGCCGACCTGTGCGCCGAGGCGATCCGGCTCGGCCGGCTGATGGTCGAACTGCTCGACCAGCCGGAGGCGCAAGGGCTGCTTGCCCTGATGCTGCTGCACGAGGCGCGGCGCGCGACGCGGGTCAATGCCAGCGGCGACCTTGTCCTGCTGGAGGATCAGGACCG
>NZ_RZOL01000149.1:0-13854 GCF_004022985.1 Mesorhizobium sp. M7A.F.Ca.ET.027.02.1.1
CTCCAGCAAATGGGACTCCCGTCTGGGCGCCTGGATCAAGCGGCACACACGCTATCCCAGCTCTGCCAAGGCCCGACGCGTGGAGGGCAGGCCATATGTCGCATTCACGGTCGACTCGTCCGGCCGGGTCCTGTCTGCCAGGCTCTCTCGTTCCTCGGGGGATGCGGATCTGGACCGTGCGGCGCTCGCCGTGCTGCAAGGCGCCACGGTGCCGAAACCGCCACCGGAACTCGGCTCGCGTCTGAGCCGTACAGCGCCGTTCGTGTTCAGCCTGCGCAACTAGAGCAGTTCACCGTTTCACGGAAACGGCTAACTGCTCTAATTCTTTGGTTTGACGCAATTCCAAGGGAAAACGCTCTGCGTTTTCCCGGGAAAACCGTTTCACACTTTTCCTGGAATTGCTCTAGGACCGAATTTGTTCGGGCCGGCCTGTCAATAGGCCAGTGACAGACTCAGGGCCTCGACCTGTTCGAGATAGAAACGGCATTTCGTGCGCAAGGGCCCGAGGCCCGGGTCATCGGCGCCGTTGATCTCGATGGTCTGCATCATGAAGTCGAAATGGGCGTGGAAAGCGTCCACTGTACCCCAGAGACTGTCGGCCTGGCAGCTGTCGGCAATCGCCGTCGAGACGAGTTGGCGGGCCTCGACCCGCGCGGCGTCAGGCGATGGCGGCCGCCTGGCGACCAAGACGTCGAGCCGGCTGAAAACGCTTTCCCTGGCATCGACGCTTCTAATGTTGGCTATCATGTTCATGTGCAGGTCCCCTGGGCATTCCAGACGCGCAATAGGTTCCGGTCTGAAATTGAAAAACTGGTGATCAGAGCATTTTCAGCGGCCGCGTCGCGTTTTGGCGGGCGACATGCATCAAGCTTGAGCGACCGGATGCCGGTCCTGCGGGCAGGATGCAATCAGGGCCGGGATTGCGGTTGCATCGGAGGGGTGGCCCCTGATGATGTTGGCGACCTCGGCATCGGCCTGCTCGAACCAGTAGACCATGTCGGCGCGGCGCAGGTCCGTCGCGGCCTTCTTCAGCAACGGCAGCAGGCTTTGCAACGCGCACAGCGTCTCCCAGCGGTTTGGCCGGGAGGTCGAGCCGGCCACCGCGCATGCGGCTGACGATTGCATGTCGCTACGCTCTCCGTGGCTGGGCGGCCCGAGTGTCCTTTGCCTGCGCCTTGGGGTGCAGCGGGTTGCCGCTGAGCTGCGCATGCCTGGCCGGCCGTGCGCCGCGAAGAACGTCGAAGGCCTCTGCATAGGCCATGCCCAGCAGATAGGAGATCATCGGAAAACGGCTTGCTTCGGCCATCTGCACGAGCTCATTGGTCATCGACGAAATATATTGAAGGCTATCGATTTCCGACTGGCGTAAGGATTGATTTGGCACGTGCTGCTCCTGTCTCTGGTTATACGCTAGGGAACGCGTTATTGGCTGTGATGCACATAGTTGGTCGGCTAATTGATGGACTGGCCCGCCGTGGACGGATCTCTTTCCGGCGTCGAGAGGGTCAAGGCATAGATCGGTGCGTCGGTGAAACTGTCGAGACCAAGCAGCCGCTTGATGGCGGAATGGCTGAGCGCGGCTGTCGGACATGCCGACAGGCCATGATTGGTCGCTGCCAGCATGATGTTCTGGCCGATATGGCCGGCCTCGATCAGCACGACACGATAGGCGTTGGCGTCCTCATATTTCCACATCGTGCGATCGAGCTTGGCGCAAAGCAGGACAAGGCACGGCATGGCGTCGGCCCACTCCTGTCCGCCGACCAGTTCGGAGATTTTCGGCAGATGGTTTGCGGAAATCCTGCCAAGGTCGTGATCCGCGGCGGAATAGTGATAGACACCGGGTTCGAGGCCATCGACGCCGAGCGCGACCACATAGGCCTCATAGGGATTTCGCGCGCCGCCTGAAGGGGTCATGCCGAGCGGCAGGGTGCCAACGCAATTGGCGGTCTCGCCGATGATGCCGAGCCCTGCGAACAGGCAATCGGAAAGCTGTTTGGCCGTGATGGTGGGCTGAGCCGCCGTGCGGTTGGTGCGGCGCCGCGCCATCAAGCTGAGAAGTTCATTGTCTTCCAGTGCATTAGGCAGCTGGATGGCGCCTGCGGAATTCTTGAGCATGAGGTTCGGCTGCGGCGTATGGCCGGCGCGTTCTATCTGCCGCTCTTCCGCTTGCTCGATGGTCATGTATTCGCTGTCCTGGACGCAGAAATGCATCAGCGCCGTCGGAAGCCCCCAACTCCATTGTCCTGAAAACTGTTCCTCCTGCTCGGCGAGAGGCGATCCGGCTGTGACCAGCGCGGAGAAATCGAGCAACTGGGGAACGACAGCCTTCAACTCGGACTTCGACCATCCATGGGCGCGGGCAATGTCCGCCGTCGATGCCCATTTGTCCCACGATGCGAGAAGGCCGACCATCTCGGGGCTGCATTCAAACACGCTTCTGGTCAGGAAGTTGCATGCCGTGACCTTGTTCGGTCCGGGGTAGAAAACAAGCGTTTGAGAAGAGCGCATTTTCATGAAGCTGGTTGCCATCTGCGGAGCCGAGGCGCCGACAAGCAAGACGCTCGTCGGCGCAGAACGGCTTCAGCGTTTGTTGTAGTGCATGCCCTGCGAAAAGAAGACGGTCTGCGTGCCGGCGGCAATCGTCAGCTTCGGAGCATTGGTCACTTTCTTGGCCATTTTCATCCCTTTCCTGACCCCAATTTGGGATCCGTTGAAAGACCCCCGGAACGGGATCCGCGTGAAGAAAGGTAAGGTCGGAAGAGTTAATGGTTTGTTAAAATTATAGTAAAACCACGAGCCTTAGACTGACCCGTGGATTATCTTTCCTGGCATTAAAGTCTAAAATATCGATTTTATTCACATACAGAGTAGGCAATCGTTGGCATACGCTTTATCCGCGTACGCTTATTCTTATTTGGCGTAAGACACGGCGATCCGAGGGGTTAGCCCAACCCGTCCCGGGTGAGGCTGACAACCAGTTGATCGACGCCCGGATCGTCGAGATTGATGACATGCGCCATGCTGATGGCATCCCTTGGGTGGATGTTGGCAATGTCGCGCCGCATGATGACGGACACGAATGCCGGGCCGGCCTCCGTCAGAAGCATGGCCTTGCCCATCAGCACCGGTTCGGAGATGGGAGCCCATTGCACGGAGATCAGCGAGGGCTCTCCGGTCTGGCGGCGATTGATGCCGCTGAAATAGATCCAGTTCAGCCGCGAGATCGCCACGCCATAGTGATTGCCGCGCGCTCGTGCCCAGGTCGACCCCCGGCGCTCCGACCATCCGGTGACCCTTCGGAAGGTGACCAGTTCGGCTTCGCGCCGCACGAAGGTCACCGAGCGCATCAGGAGGTCGAGGCGGCCCGGGATCGAGAAATAGGTGAAATAGGTGCCGCCCGCGATCGAAGGACTCGGAGGGCGGATCATCTGGTTGAACAGGCTCTCGGAAACCGGCGGCAGGCCACGCATCGCCGGCTCGGGTGCGCCGGGATCCTGGTACAGTTCGGCTTCGTCGATCCGAAAGTAATCGCATATCAGCTTGGCGGTAGCTTTGTTGGGAACGGTCTGCCCTTGCAGATAGCGTTCGAACTGCGTGCGATTGATGCGCAGCTCACGGCATACCGCGCTTACGGAGGCATGGTCCTTGCACAGCCGTCTAAGGTTTGCAGCGAGATTGTCGCGAATTGACACGTCTTTGCTTCCGCAGGCGGATTTTTCATTTCGACTCGAAATCGATATAGCGTCTCCGGTCGCCCCCGCCGAAACGCCCTGGTCACAACGCACAGAAAAAACTGATTTGGTAACGTCAATTTAGTGGGGTGGTTTCCAAAAAAAACGAAAACAATCAGCGAGCTCTTCCGCCATAAGTCCAATTGACAAAAGTTTTGCCGGATATTGCGAAATAGGCGATGTAGCGCGGCCTTTTAAGGTGCGCTGGCACAGCAAATGCCAACCGCGGGGGCAAGCCGGGACGAGCGTCGCGGACTGCATGTGGCGCAGAGATGGGCATCTGGCGCGCAGCGTGGAGAATTATTCCGCTGGTGGAGCTGAGGAGGATCGAACTCCTGACCTCGTCATTGCGAACGACGCGCTCTCCCAGCTGAGCTACAGCCCCGTCCAGCGGATGGGCGCATTTATCGGGCGCCGCGGTTTCCTGTCAAGGCGGAGGTTTGCCGAAATCCAGTGCCGTCAAGCGTCGATCTGGCGCCGGCGGAAAGCGGCCCTTGCCGGTTTTGTGTATTCGCGCCTTCGTTGGGGTGTCGGCGACATGCCCTACAGTCCGACCGGGCCGGTATTGGCGCTCCACAGAAAGGCGGCCCTTGCCGGTTTCGCGTGCAATGGCTACATGTCGGCAACAATTGGAGACCGGCATGCTCGCCCTCATTCAAACAATCGTCATGGCGCTTGACCTCTACTGGTGGATCATCATCGCCTCGGCGATCTTTTCCTGGCTCTACGCCTTCAACGTCGTCAATTCGAAGAACCAGTTCGTCGGTTCCATCGGCAACATGCTCTACCGGCTGACCGAGCCGGCGTTGCGGCCTATCCGCCGCTTCATGCCGGACCTTGGCGGCATCGACATCTCGCCGATCATCCTGCTTCTGATCCTGTTCTTCCTGCGGCAGTTTCTGCTCACCACGGTGGCGCCTCTGATCCTGTGAGCAGGATGACCTTATGAGCACGCCGTTTCGCCTGCGCGAAAACGGCGCCGAGCTGTTTGTCCGGCTGACGCCAAAGGCTGCGCTGGACAGGCTCGAAGGCTTCGAGGCCACGGCGGACGGGCGAAGCCATCTGAAAGCGCGCGTCCGCGCCGTGCCGGAAAACGGCGCCGCCAATCATGCGCTCGAAAAGCTGCTGGCCAAGGCTCTGGGCGTGCCCGGGTCCGCTGTCTCGGTTGTCGCCGGCGGCACCGCGCGGCTGAAGACCGTGCGCATTGAAGGCGATCCGGCGAAATTGGCGAAAAGCATCGAGGCGCTCGGCCGCCAGTCCTGATGTCCTTGGCCGCAGGGGCTCAATCGCCCAATGGCAAACGCGGATCGTCGACTTTCAACGTGTTCACGCTCTGCTTGATGCGGCGCAGATTCTCCAAAACCCTTGGTCCGCGCGTCTCGGCGACCGAGGTGACGATCATGTCGACGATCGACAGCAGCGCATAGCGAGACGATGTCGGCTTGTAGATATTGCCATCCTCGAGCGACTGGAAATGGATGACCGTGTCGGCGACCTTGGCGAGTGCGGAGTCCGGCGGGGTGATGGCGATCGTGGTGGCGCCATATTGCTGGGCGACCTGCACCGCATCGATGACCGATCTGGCATAGCCGGAGACGGAGAAGGCGATCAGCGTGGTGTCGGGGGTGGCAACGGCGGCGTACATGCGTTGCAACTGTCCGTCGATCTGCGCCAGCACCGACACGCCAAGCCTGAACAGCCGGTTCTGCATTTCGGTCGCCATCATGGACGAAATGCCACCGGAGCCGATGCACAGCACATTACCGGAAACAGCGATGCGTGCGGCGACGGCGACCAGCGTCGTCATGTCGAGGTTTTCGCTGGCGCGCTGGATGGCCGATATCGCCGCTTCGGTGATGGCGGAAGCGATGCGCTGTTCGCGGGCATCGCGGCTCAACGGCTCCGGCGACAGATACTGGCCGCCGATGGCGATGGCTTGCGCCAGATAGAATTTGAAGTCGCGCAGGCCCTCGCAGCCGAGGTTGCGGCAGAACCGCGTCACCGTCGGCTCGCTGACACCGACGCGCAAGGCAATTTCCGAAATCGCCGCTTTGGAAACGAAATCGAGGTCTGCCAGCACGAAGCCGGCCAGCTTGCGATCCGACTTCGTTCCGTCCTGCGACATCAGCTGCAGCCGCGTGATGATGTCGGCCGGCGTCTTCATGCTGCTATTCTCATAGAGGCAGGCCCGTTGCCTTGTCGAACAGATGGATGTTGCCGGGGTCGACCGAGACCGGCAGCAGGTCTCCCGGCCTGACCGGCACCCTGTCGCGGAACACGGCGCGTACCGTATCAGCACCGATAGCGCCATAGACATGTGTTTCGGAGCCGGTGGGCTCGACGACATCCACCCTGATCGCCATCGCGTCGACAGCCTCGCCGATGACAAAATGCTCGGGCCGGATGCCAGCCTCCACCGCGCTGTCCGCCGGCACCTGTTTGCCGGCAAGCGCAAGCCGCCCGCCACCGGCCGATTCGAACCAGGTTTTCTCAAGCGCCGTCTTGAGCGAACCGGACACAAAGCTCATCGACGGCGAGCCGAGGAAGGAGGCGACGAACTTGTTGGCAGGCCTGTCATAGAGTTCCAGCGGCGCCCCGACCTGCTGGATTCTGCCGCGGTCCATCACGACGATGCGGTCGGCCATCGTCATGGCCTCGATCTGGTCGTGGGTGACGTAGACGATCGTCGATTTCAGCCGCTGGTGCAGCGCCTTGATCTCGACGCGCATCTGCACGCGCAATTGCGCGTCGAGGTTGGACAGCGGCTCGTCGAACAGGAACACAGACGGCTCGCGCACGATGGCGCGGCCCATGGCGACGCGCTGGCGCTGGCCGCCCGACAGCTGGCGGGGATAGCGGTCGAGATAGGAGAAGAGATTGAGGACGCCGGACGCCTTCTTGACCTTCTCATCGATCACCGTGCGCGTCTCGCCGCGGATCTTCGGGCCAAAGCCGATATTGTCAGCTGCCTTCAGATGCGGAAACAGCGCATAGGACTGGAACACCATGGCGATGTTGCGCTGCTGCGGCGGCAGCGCATTGGCGCGCACGCCGCCGATCAACAGGTCGCCGGAGGTGATCGTCTCCAGGCCGGCCAGCATGCGCAGCAAGGTCGACTTGCCGCAGCCGGACGGGCCGACGAGGACGACGAACTCGCCGCTCTTGATATCGAGGCTGATGTTCTCGAGGATCTTGTGCTGGCCGAAGGATTTCGACAGATCGCGAAACTCGACATCGGTCATTGTCACGCTCCCAGGATGTCGTCGATGAAGGGCAGGCAGCCGGCGGTCAGTCCCGCGTCCACGGGCATCACCACGCCTGTTATTCCCGATGCGCGATCGGACGCAAGGAAGGCGACGGCTTCCGCCACTTCCGCGGCGTTGACGATGCGGCCGAGCGGATAGAGCCGCTGCAATTTGCCGAGGATTTCGGGATCCTTGGCAAGGCGGTGGTCCCAGGCGGCGGTGCGGATCGATCCGGGGCAGACGACATTGGCGCGCAGGCCGCTGCGGCCGAGCTCGACGGCGATCGCCTTGGCATAGGCGTTGATGCCGGCCTTGGCGGCGGCATAGGCCGGATTGCCGAAATGCGCGATGGCGTTGACCGAGGAGATGAAGACGACGCTGCCCGAGCCACGGCCAGCCATCGCCTTGACCAGCGGGTCGGCGAAATTCATCACGCCAGTCAGGTTGAGATCGAGTTCCTGCTCTATTCTGTCGGGATCGAGCGCCGAAATCGTCTCGGCTCGCGTCCAGCCGGCATTGTTGATGAGAATGTCGGGCACACCATCCCGGTCGAGGATCGCGCCGATCGCCGTCGCTATCGATGCCTTGTCGAGAAGATCGAAGACATGGCGGGAGGCAAGGTGCGGACTGTTCAGCGCCTCGCTTGACTGATCGCAACCGACGACCCTGGCGCCTCTTTGCGCCATCAGCGCCACGATGGCCGTGCCGAGACCGCCGCCGGCCCCCGTCACCACGACGGCCCTGCCTTCGAACTCGGCCCTGCCCTCGAACTCGGATTGCGAAACCACCGTGCGTCATCCTCCGGGAGTTCTGACAGATCGCATAAGGCCTAGGCCTGTAAATGTAATTAAGCAACACAATAATCCGCTTGCAAGCCTTCAAATCATCGATAATGTAGGAAAGTCACATAAATCTTCTGCTCCGGCACGGAGAGGCGCGCAGGCGCAACACCAATGGGAGAGATCAAATGAGCCTTGCAAAATGGACTGTCGGCCTGATGGCCGGAATGAGCATGCTGGCAATTGCGGCGCAGGCGGATGCGGGCGAGGTGCGGGTCACCGTGGCCGAGTACAGCGCCAAGACTGCTCCCTATTTCGCCGACGTCAAGAAGGAATTCGAGGCGGCGAACCCCGGCATTACCGTCAAGTTCGAAGTGGTGCCGTGGGATGTGCTGCTGCAGAAGCTGACCACCGACATCACCGCCGGCACCAATGCCGATCTGTCGATCATCGGCACGCGCTGGCTGATCGACTTCGTCCAGCAGGATGTCGCCGAGCCGCTCGACGGCTACATCAAGCCCGACTTCAAGGACCGCTTCATCGACACCTTCCTGTCGCCCTCGATCATGGACGGCAAGACCTACGGCCTGCCGATCGCGGCCTCGGCGCGCGCCATGTACTACAACAAGGAGCTGTTCGAGAAAGCCGGCATCGCCAAGCCGCCGGCAACCTGGACCGAGCTGCAGGAAGATGCGCGCAAGATCAAGGCGCTGGGGTCGGGCACGTTCGGCTTCGGCCTGCAGGGCAAGGAGATCGAGACCGACGTCTATTACTATTATGCGATGTGGTCGCAGGGCACCGAGATCCTCAACAAGGACGGCACTTCGGGCCTGAGCACGCCAGGTGCGCTTGAGGCCGCCAAGCTCTACAAGTCGATGATCGACGAAGGCCTGACCGAACCCGGCGTCACCTCCAACAACCGCGAAGACGTGCAGAACCTGTTCAAGCAGGGCAAGGTCGGCATGATGATCACCGCACCCTTCCTGTCCAACCAGATCAAGGACGAGGCGCCGAACCTGAAATACGGCGTTGCAGCCATCCCCGCCGGCCCGACCGGCGCGCGCGGCACCTATGGCGTGACCGATTCCATCATCATGTTCAAGAACTCCAAGAACAAGGACGAAGCCTGGAAGCTGCTCGATTTCCTGTTCACCACGGAACAGCGCGCCAAGTTCACGCAAGGCGAAGGCTTCCTGCCGGTGAACAAGGAAGAGGCCAAGATGGACTACTACGTCAACAATGCCGATCTGGCGGCGTTCACCGCGCTGCTGCCCGACGCCCGCTTCGCGCCGGTCATTCCGGGCTGGGAAGAAGTCGCCCAGATCACGTCGGACGCCATGCAGAAGATCTATCTCGGCGGCGACCCTGAGGCGGGCTTGAAGGACGCGGCCGCCAAGGCCAACACCGTGCTGAAGAAATAGAGGCCGTGCTGAAGAAATAGGGCGTATCTCCCTGCGCCCGTGGCGCGCCCCAGACTCAGGCGGGGCGCGCCACACCTAGGTTCCCGGCCCGGTGCGGCGGATCCGAAATTCGCATAAGCAGAACCTTCTGATCCAGCACGCCGAGGTTGCAGGCCAGCAGATGCAAAATCGTTTCTTGCCCTATCTCCTGACCTTGCCCAGCCTGTTTCTGGCGGCGGTGGTCATCTTCTGGCCGGTCTGGGACCTGATCCAGATCTCGACGCATGAGGTCAGCCGCTTCGGCCAGCTTCGCGACTTCAACGACTTCGCCAATTTCGCGGCACTCGCTGCCGATCCCGATTTCACGGCCGCGCTCTGGCGCACCGGCCAATGGACGGTGATGGTGGTCGGCGGTGCGCTTCTCTTGTCGATCCCGGTGGCGATGATCCTCAACACCGATTTCTATGGCCGCGGCATCGCCCGCGTCATCATCATGCTGCCCTGGGCGGTGTCGCTGACCATGACCGCGGTGGTCTGGCGCTGGGCGCTGAGCGGCGAAAGCGGCATGCTCAATTCGGCGCTGATCGGCCTCGGGCTCATCGATCACAACATCCAATGGCTGGCGAGCGCCGAGACCGCTTTCCCGATGCAGGTGCTGATCGGTATCCTGGTGACGGTGCCGTTCACGACGACGATCTTCCTCGGCGGGCTGTCGTCGATTCCGGACGATCTCTACGAGGCGGCGGCGCTCGAAGGGGCGACGCCGCTGCAGCAGTTCCGCGAAATCACCTTTCCGCTCCTGAAACCGTTCATCAACATCGCCATCGTGCTCAACACCATCTACGTCTTCAATTCCTTCCCGATCATCTGGGTGATGACGCAGGGCGGCCCGGCCAACTCGACCGATATCCTGGTCACCCATCTCTACAAGCTGGCCTTCCGCATCGGCAAGCTGGGCGAAGCATCGGCGGTGTCGCTGGTGATGTTCGCCATATTGCTGGTCTTCACCATGATCTATGTGCGGCTGGCGATGCGGGAGCAACGCACATGACGAGCAAGCTGAAACGCTCCATCATCGCCTGGCTGCTGCTGGCGCCGCTGATCGTGGTGACGCTCTTTCCCTTCGCGGTGATGTTCCTGACCGCGGTCAAGCCGAGGCAGGAAGTGCTGTCGCCGACCTGGTGGCCGAGCGAATTCCGCTGGTCGAATTTTTCCGACATGTGGGTGGCGACCGGCTTTGGCCAGGCGCTGCTCAATTCGCTCTACGTGTCTGTGATCGCCACCGTCGGCGCCATCCTGATCTCGGTTCCGGCGGCCTATGCGATGTCGCGCTTCCGCTTTGCCGGCTACGGCGCCTTGCGCCAGTTCCTGCTGATTTCGCAGATGATCTCGCCGATCGTGCTGGTGCTTGGCCTGTTCCGGCTGATGGCGGCCTGGGGCTTGGTCGAGAGCACGACGGCGCTCGGCTTCATCTACATGGCCTTCAACGTCGCCTTCACGGTGTGGATGCTGCAGAGCTATTTCGACACCATTCCGCGCGATCTCGAGGAAGCCGCCTGGATGGAGGGCGCCGGCCGCTGGCTGACCTTGCGCAAGGTGTTCCTGCCGCTCTGCCTGCCGGCGATCGCGGTGACCGCGATCTTCACCTTCATCAACGCCTGGAACGAATTCGTCGTGGCGCTCACCATGCTGCGCAGCCAGGAAAGCTACACGCTGCCGATCCAGGTGTTTTCGCTGGTCGCCGGCCGCTACACCATCGAATGGCACCACGTCATGGCCGCGACGTTGCTGGCGACCTTGCCGGTGGCCATCCTGTTCATCTGGCTGCAGCGCTACCTCGTTCGCGGGCTGGCGCTCGGGGCGGTCAAATAACGCCTATTCACGGACGGAGCTTTCATGCGCATTTTCACCGCCTCGCTGGCGACGGAAACCAACACCTTCTCGCCGGTGCCGACCGATAGGGCCTCGTTCGAGATGGCCTTCTATGCCGGACCCGGCAAACATCCGGACACGCCGACGCTGTGCTCCTCGCCGATGGTGGCGCTACGCCGGCGGGCAGCGGCCGAAGGCCTCGATGTCATCGAGGGCACCGCAACCTGGGCGGAGCCGGGCGGCCTGGTGCAGCGGCAGACCTATGAGGCTCTGCGCGACGAGATCCTTGGCCAGCTCGAGGCGGCGCTGCCGGTCGATGCGGTCATCCTCGGCCTGCATGGCGCCATGGTGGCGCAAGGCTATGACGACTGCGAAGGCGACTTGCTCGAACGGATTCGCGCAATGGTCGGGCCGCAGGTGGTGATCGCCGTGGAACTCGATCCGCACAGCCATCTGACGCCGAAGCGCGTGGCGGCCTCCGACATTCTCGCCTACTTCCTCGAATTTCCGCACACCGATTTCTATGAGCGCGGCGAACACGTCGTCGAGCTTGGCCTTGCGGCGGCGAGGGGCGAGATCAAGCCGGTCATCTCGAGTTTCGACTGCCGCATGATCCAGGTGCTGCCGACCAGCCGCGAACCGATGCGCTCTTTCGTCGACCGCATCAAGGCGCTGCACGGCAAGGATGGTGTGCTGTCGGTCTCGGTCATCCATGGCTTCATGGCGGCCGACGTGGCCGAGATGGGCACGCGCATCCTGGTCGTCACCGACGATGACAAGGCCAAGGGTGACGCGCTGGCGGAAAGGCTCGGGCGGGAACTCTACGCGCTGCGCGAAAAGACGGCGATGACGATGCTGAGCGCCACCGACGGCATCGACCGGGCCTTGGCCGTGCGCGGCAAGAATCCGGGCAAGCCGGTGGTCATCGCCGATATCTGGGACAATCCCGGCGGCGGCGTTCCCGGCGACGGCACCTTCGTGCTGCGCCAGATGCTGGCGCGTGGCCTGGACAGGTTCGCCGTGGCGACGATCTGGGACCCGATCGCGGTCACCTTCTGCCTGGCGGCGGGCGAGGGCGCCGTTATCGACCTGCGCTTCGGCGGCAAGGCCGGGCCGCAGGCAGGCGAGCCGATCGACGCGCGCGTGCGCGTGCTGAAGGCGGTTGCGGAGGGCTGGCAGAGTTTCGGGCCAAGCCGCGTGACGCTCGGGCCGACGGCGCTGGTCCGCCTCGAAGGCACCGAGGTCGACATCATTCTCAACACCAACCGCACACAGACCTTCGAGCCGGATATCTTTTCCAACATCGGCGTCGATCCGATGACCAAGGACATGCTGCTGATCAAGTCGACCAACCATTTCTACGCCGGCTTCGAGCCGATCGCCGCCGAGATCATCTATGTCTCGGCGCCGAGCTCGTATCCCAGCAATCCGGCGGTGACCGATTACAAGAAGCTGACAAGGCCGGTGTGGCCAAGGATTGCGGATCCTTGGAAGGGTGACGCCGGTGATCTCCCCCCTTGAGGGGGAGATGTCGCTGAAGCCGACAGAGGGGGTCGCCTGACGTAATGCGCCAACCTTCTTCTGCCGCAGCAGGCCGAGCCCGGTCGAACCGACCCCCTCTGGCCGCTTCGCGGCCATCTCCCCCTCGAGGGGGGGAGATTATCCGGTGCTACACCAATCCCCGCTTCACCATCATCGCTTCGGGCGACGGCATCTTGCCGCGAAATGCGGTGTAGAGTTCTTCCGGATCCTTCGAACCGCCGGCGGCGTAGATGTTCTTGCGCAGCCGTTCGGCGAGCGCCGGGTTGAAGGGGTCGCCGGTCTCCTCGAAGGCGGCGAATGCGTCGGCATCGAGCACTTCCGACCACATGTAGGAATAATAGCCGGCCGAATAGCCTTCGCCGGAAAAGACATGGCCGAAATGCGGGGTGCGGTGGCGCATGGCTATGGTGTCCGGCATGTGCAGCTCTGCAAGCGTTTCGGTTTCGAAACGAAGTGGTGCTTCAGGCGCATCCGGCCGTGCGTGATAAGCCATGTCCATCAGCGCGGATGCGGTGAACTCTACTGTTGCAAAGCCAGCGCCAAAAGTCCGCGCGGCCAGCATCTTGTCGAGCAGCGCCTTGGGCATCGGCTTGCCGGTCTTGACGTGCAGCGCGTGTCTTTCCAGCACCGCCGGCACGGTCAGCCAGTGCTCGTAGAGCTGCGAGGGCAATTCGACGAAATCGCGGCTGACCGAGGTGCCGGCTACCGACGGCCAGGTGACGTCGGTCAGCATGCCGTGCAGCGCGTGGCCGAACTCGTGGAACAGCGTCTTCGCCTCGTCGACCGACAGCAGCGCGGGCTCGCCGGCCGGCGGCTTGGCGAAGTTCATGATGTTGTAGATCACCGGGCTCGCACCGTGGCCGAGCCTGTAGCCGGACTGCAGCGCGCTCATCCAGGCGCCGGAGCGCTTCGAGGGCCGGGCGAAATAATCGGCGAGGAACAGGCCGCGCTCGCTGCCGTCGGCATTTTTCACCACGAAGACGCGGGCGTCGGGGTGCCAGGCAGCGATGCCCTTCTTCTCCTCGAAGGTGATGCCGAACAGCCGTGTCGCCACATCGAAGCAAGCGTCGATGATGCGGTCGAGCTGCAAATAGGGCTTCAGTTCCGCCTCGTCGAAGGCGAATTTTTCCGCGCGCAGTTTCTCCTGGTAGAAACGCCAGTCCCAGGCAGCAAATTTTTCGTTGCTGCCGGCCTCCGTCGCCAGCCGTTGCAATTCGATCTGGTCGCTTGCTGCCTTCTCCAGCGCCTTTTCCCGCACCGGATCGAGCAGGGCGTGCACGGC
>NZ_RZOL01000014.1:0-37197 GCF_004022985.1 Mesorhizobium sp. M7A.F.Ca.ET.027.02.1.1
GGGGGGAAGAAGGCAAAGAGGTAAAGGCCGGGGACCTTGAGGAGGGGAGAGTGCAACAGCACCGCCATGACAAGCGCCAGCGAGATCATCACCGGCACCTGGATGACAAGGATGAGCAGCGTGTTCTTCAGGGCGTTGAAGAAGGCCGGATCGCCGATCAACCGGCCCCAGTTGAAGCCGGGCGCGAACCGCCACGGCACGGTACGCGTCGCCTGAAAGGAGATCATGAAGGAGCTGATGATCGGCCATACCCAGAAGATTGCGAAGATCAGCAGATAGGGCGTGAGGAAGCGATAGGCCGTGGCGTTGCGATTGCGCATCCTCATCCTCCTTCTATCGATTGTTGTTTCACGCCATCGCCTGGGTCTTCCCTTCTCCCTTGTGGGAGAAGGTGTCGCCGAAGGCGACGGATGAGGCGTGTTCCAGGGAATGCCAACGTCTCACTCCGCTGGAGCACCCCTCATCCGTCTCGGCGCTATCGTGCCGATCCACCTTCTCCCACAAGGGGAGAAGGAGAAGCGGTGGTTATGATTTGACGGGCAGTCCGGTCGCCGCCGCGATCTGGCTTGCGGCATCGTCGAGTGCCGTCTTGGCGTCGGGATAGCCGCCGGCCAGATACTTGGTCTGCACGGCGCGGACGATGATTTCGGCGTCGCTCTGGAACTGCGTGCCGCGGCTCGGAACAACCTTCGGCAAGGTGCCGAGAATATCCTTCCACACCGCCTGGCCGCCCCAATAGGGCAGACCTTCCGAGACGTAGGGGTCATTGAGCGCCGAGATCAGGGACGGCACCAGGCCGAACTCCTTCAGCATCGTGATCTGGCCTTCATTGGTTCCGAGCGTGTATTTCAGATAGGCGTAGGCTGCCTCCTTGTTCTTCGACGCCGAGGTGATAGCCAGCGAGGAACCGCCGAGATTGGCGGCGCGCGGCCCGTCGGCGGTGAGGCTCGGCATCAGATAGACTCCCCATTTGCCGTTTTCACCGGCAGATTCGGTGCGAATGGTGCCCTCATACCAGCCGCCATAGATCTGGGTGGCGACGGTGCCGGCGGTGTTGTTGGTGATCTTGGTGCCCCAGTCGGCCGACGAGATGATGCCGGCGTCCTTCATCTCCTTGACCTTGGTCATGGCATCGACGCATTTGGGCTGGTTGACCGTGATCGATTGTCCGTCCTCGGAGAAATAGGCGCAGCCCTGTTCGTTGGAGATCATGCGGAAGAATTCCGAGTCACCGTTGAAATCGGCATTGGTCATCGAGACGCCAGGATTGGCGGACTGGATCTTCTTGCCCGCGGCGATGAAATCGTCCCAGGTCTTGATCGAAGCCGGATCGACGCCGGCCTTTTCGTAGAAATCGCGGCGATAGAACGCGGCAACCGGGCCGGAATCCCACGGCATCGCGTAGGCCTTGTCGCCCACTTCCAGCTCGGTGCGCTTGAAATCGGGGAACTTTTTCTGGTCGTCGGCTGTGTAGCCGAGCGTATGCAGGTCGACGAAGCAGTCGGGGAACTGGCTCCAGTAATTCTCGGCCTCACCGTTCTCGACGGTGACGATGTCGGGCAGGCCGACGCCGCCGGCGGCGCAGCCGGCGATCGACTTGTCGTAAGTCGGCTGGTTGCCGAGATCCTGGACGGTGACCTTGACGTCGGGAAATTGCTTGTTGAAGCCGGCAATGGTCGCCTTCAGCGATGAAGCCGCGACATTCCAGCTCCAGATGGTGATTTCGCCGGATTGCGCGAAGGCCGGGGCTGAGCCCAAGGCAAGCGCGAGCGCGGCGCAGGTCATTGTGATGCGCATTGAAATCCTCCCATTTCATTTGCTCTCTCACTGTGAGCGTGGCTAGACTATGCAGTGGGCAAGGCCTGTCGCCGTCAAAAGGAATATGAAATTGGCGGAAAGTAAGATGCCTGAACGGCCGTTCTACCAGCCTGGGGCCAGCAGCGTGGAAGGCCTGCCGCTGCTCCTGCAGATGTTTCACACCAATCCGTTGGTGATGCTCAAGCCGCACTGGCACGCCCAGGTCGAGGTAAATTTCATCGTGCGCGGCAGCGTGCATTACCGCATGAACGACCACGAGATTTCGCTTTCGGCCGGCGAGATGTGCCTGTTCTGGGGTGGCCTGCCGCACCAGATGGACGATTTGTCCGACGACGCCATCTATGCCGGGGCGCATCTGCCGCTGGTGCATTTCTTCCGGCTGCACGTGCCCACGGATATAAGGCACCGGCTGATGACCGGCGCGACACTGGTGACATCAGCCACCGACCAGTCCGACAACCATAATTTCGAGCGCTGGAACCGCTACGCCCGGTCCGGCGACCAGGCCAAGGCCGAACATGCCGTCAACGAATTGCTGCTGCGGCTGGAGCGGGTGCGGTTCGAGCCCTACCGGCTGGTATCCGCAACTCCGACCGACCAGGAAACAGGCAGCCCCTTCGACCAGCAATCGTCGCGCAATGTCGGTCGCATGTGCGATTTCATCGCCGAAAACTTCCTCTACGACATCGATTGCGTGAACATCGCGGCGGCCGCCGACATCCATCCCAAATATGCCATGAGCCTGTTCAAGAAATCCACCGGCATGACGCTCAACGAGTATGTGAACCTGTTGCGGCTGAGCTATGCGCAGGCGCTTTTGATGCATCAGGACGCCAATGTGCTGCGCGTCGCCATGGATTCGGGCTTCGGCTCGCTCAGCGCCTTCAACAAGTCGTTCCGCAAGCTCGCCGGCATGTCGCCCTCCGATTTTCGCCGCGGCGTGACCGGCGTCAGATAGATGGCGGCGACCCGTGGCGCGTCTGGCGCCTCGAAGCATTGTGCGCCACGATCGTCGGCTGAAAGACATGTCACGGCGTTTCAGCCTGCAATAACGACGCGGACAAGGGTGACGAAGGCCGGATCGTGCCATGGCGTGCGCGATTCCGGCCTGCAAGCAGCATGGAAACCGGGGCACCGCACGGCATCGCTTTTCCTGCCTGAAATCGCCACCTAGGCGCTGGACAGGCCGAATTCCCGTGCTATAACCCACGCGCTTTCAAGGGGCGCCCACGGCGCCTCGATGAATTCCGGTCTGCGAGTTTTCGTTTGCCGGAACAGGCCCAGATAGCTCAGTTGGTAGAGCAGCGGACTGAAAATCCGCGTGTCGGTGGTTCGAATCCGCCTCTGGGCACCATTCTCCCAAGGTCCGTTCTGGACACACCCCGTCGCGCCGCCGCCTGCATCGCCAAGTGGAATCACTTTGCGCACATTAGCCTACCGGCGGATTTAATTTGCTTGGCCGCCCCTCAACCCTAGGGCAAACTGCCTGCCGGGGCTGCAGGAGGTGAAATGAGAGCACGCGCAGCAACGCTTGGGGATCTGGAGGACGTGTTTCGTGGTCTGTCCAAACGGATGTCGGACGAATACGTGGCGGCCGGCAAGGACAGCAAGATCGCCTACGACAATCTGATGATGAATTTGAAAGAAGGCCGCGCGCACGCGCTTGTCGAGGGCGACAAGGCCGTGGCGATCATCGCCTGGCATGAGAACAGCGACGCCGCCGACACGCTGTTCGCCGCACGGGAGGACTTCTTCCGTGCCACGACCGTTCGCTTCTGCAAGCGGCATATCAGGCACATCCAGGCGCTCGCCGGCAACCTCGCCATCCACTCGCGTAGCTGGCTGCAGGGGCCGGATGTCGCAAGATGGTTCGGCGTTATCGGCTATGTCGAGCGCGGCCGGGAGAACGGCGCCACTTTGTTCGAGCTGCCGCCGGCTCGCGGATAGGCAATCGCGGGATATTGCCTGGCAAGCTTGCAGTTTCGAGCGCTCTCCCAGGAGGGCGCGAAGAGACTCTGCCACCAGCCGTCCTGGCAGAAGCTGTGAGACGTGCTGCCGTTGATTTCCAGATGTTTCCTGCGACTATCGGCACGCACGCTTGCGGTGGATAGAGGTCGAAACAATGCATCTGGACTACTCCGATCACGTCTTCGTCGATCTCGTGCCCGAGCAGTTCGGCCCGTCGGAAACCATCGTCGCGCGTTATCGCGGGCTTGTCGCCACCGCCTTTCGCTACCGATCCGGCGTTGCCGGGCTTCGGATCAGCAACGCGAAGGGCGAAATCGTCATGCTGCCGTTCCAAGGACAGCAGATCTGGGACGCGACCTTCCTCGGCCGCTCCCTGACCATGCGCTCGATGTTCGATGAGCCGGTCGCGACCCGCGACTATCTTTCCAACTACGGCGCGTTCTTCATCCACTGCGGCGCCACCGCAATGGGAAATCCGGGGCCGGATGACCGCCACCCGCTTCACGGCGACCTGCCAAATGCGCCTTATCAGGATGTGCAACTGATCGCCGGCGGCAATTCCGAAGGGCCTTTCATGGCGCTGACGGGGCGCTGCCGACAGACCCTCGCTTTCAGCCATGACTATGTGATGGAGCCCACCGTACGGCTGCAACTCGACGCCAGCAGCCTCGCCGTCGACATCGTGATCGAGAACCTGAAACGCTCGGCCATTGAGTTGATGTACCTGGCGCACATCAATTTCAAGCCGGCCGATGGCGGGCGCCTGGTCGACACCGTAGCGGATGATTCCGCGGACATTGTCGTGCGCCAGACGCTGCCGCCCTTTTTCACACCGAGCGAAAGCTATCTTGCCTACCGCGATGCCGTTGTCGCCGATCCTTCGCGGCATCGCCTGCTGACCAAGGGCGAGCCGATCGACCCAGAACTCGTGCTGACGATGAGGGCTAAGGCGGACCCCCAGGGCTGGGCGCACGCCTTGCAGGTCCATCCGGACCGTACGGCGGATTTCGTCAGCTTTCGCCCCGACGAGCTCAATTATGCCGTCCGCTGGATCACGCGCGGCGCCGACCAGGACGCGCTTGGCCTCGTGCTGCCGGCCACCGCCGAACCAGACGGCTATCTTGCGGCCAAGGAAAGAGGCCGCCTGGTTCGCGTCGCACCCGGGGAAAAATTCCGCTGTGCCCTGCGTTTTGGCGCTATGGACGCGGACGCAGCCACACAACGAGAACAAGCCATTGCAGCGTTGAGAGGTGAAGGCCGTTAGTCGCAAGCCCTCACCGCAAACGCTGCCTGAACCGCGCGATTGACCGTGACCGGCAGGATCGACATGTGGTTTTCGCCAGCGTGCAGCTCGAAGCGCGCACGCACGCCCGGGAGAGCATCAAGCCGCTGCGCCATTGCCCGCGCGAATTCGTCGGTGCGTGTTATCTTCTTCTGCTGCAGGCGCTTTTCCTCGTCCTCGGCGCCAATCTGGAACGGCGCCAGCTTCTCGGTCTCGTACTCGCCGGCCGACAGGATCACGGTCGCCGCCAAACCAGCGGGGATGGCGGCCTCGAAGGTTTCGAGAAAGCGGTCGATGGCACGCTCTTCCCAATAGATGGCGGGGCTCGCCGCGATCCAGGTCTGGAAGGCAGACGGCCGCGTGAACAGGGCATAGAGCGCAAACAGACCACCGAAAGAATGGCCGTAAAGCGCCTGGCGGCTAGCGTCGACCGTGATCCGACTGGCGACCCACGGCTTCAACTCGTCCTCGATGAAGGCAAGGAACTCCCCTGCCCCACCGGTCCGGACTTCGGGCGTGCCCTCATAGAAGGGCGGATAGGTCTTGCCCGGCGGCGGGCCGAGATCCCATGAGCGGCGCAGCGGGTCATAGGCGCCCTCGACGGGATAGCCGATGGCGACGATGACGCCCCAGCCGACATTGCTGCCCGTTGGATAGAAGGCCTGCGCGCGCATGGCGTCGACCGCCGTGCCGATGACGGCGTTGCCGTCGGTCATGTAGAGCACAGGCCAGCCGGCTTCTGGCACCGGCCCGGACGGCACATGCAGGAATATCCGCCAGGGGGCGCCGACCTGCGCCGGGACAAGATCGTGGACCGTGGTGTCGGCGATCAGAGCTGGCGTCGACTTGGGCATCGATATCTCCACAAGGGCAAAACGGTCAGCGGCGGCGCAGCAGCCACATCAGCACCGGGCCGCCGATCAGTGTGGCGACGAGACCGGCCGGGACCTGGCGCGGGAAGATGGCGGTGCGGCCCACCCAATCGGCGGCGACCATGATCAGCGCGCCGGCGAGCACCGCGCCCACGGCCTGCGGCAGCGCACGGGAGAGGCCAAGGCGACGGGCAAGGTGCGGCGCGATCAGGCCGATGAAGGTCAGCGGACCGACGATCAGGGTCGAGGCTGCGGTGAGTGCCGCGACCACCAGCAGCACGAGAAGCCGCGTCCTCTTCAGGTCAATGCCAAGGCCCTGCACAGCGGCGGGGCCAAGCGGCAGGATGTCGAGCCAACGCATGAAGAAAGGCGCGAGCGCGAAGAGGCAGACGGCGATGCCACCGGTGAGCAAGGCGTCACCGACATCGACGCCATAGGTCGAACCGGTCAGCCAGTTGAGCAGCAGCATGGCACGCGGATCGCCGGTGGCGGTGAGCACCAGGATCAGCGCGTCGAACAAGGCCGTCAGAGCAACGCCGGCGAGCAGCAGCCGCTCCGGCGCATAGGCGGCACGACGGCCGATCGCCAGCGTCACCAGCAAAGCGGCGAAGGCGCCGATGGTTGCCGCCGCCGTCTGAACCGGGCGCCCGGCATCGGAGAGCGCAAACAGCGCCACCATCATGCCGAGCGCAGCACCGGCGCTGATGCCAAGCACTTCGGGGCTCGCCATCGGATTGCCGGTCAGCCGCTGCATCATCAGCCCGGCAAGCGCCAGCATCGCCCCGGCGCTCAGCGCGGCAAGCACGCGGGGCCACCGCCACGACAGCAAAGGCTGCAGCTCGTCGCCGAAGGCGAAGGTCCAGCCATGCGGGCCCGGTCCATAGAGCAGGGCCAGCCCGAGCAGCAAAAGCAAGGCCAGGCCGATCGCCGTCAGCATAAGGCCGGGCCGGCTTGCGCGCGGCAGGCGCGCGGCCATCAAGGTCGGGGCTTCCGAGCCCAGAGCAAGGCGCGGCAGCAGCCAGAGAAGCGGGGGCGCGCCGAGAAGTGCTGTAATCGCTCCGGTCGGCAGCAGGTCGCCTTGCGGCCCGGTGGCGATCTGCACGGCCTGGTCGGCAGCCCACAACAGCGCCCCGCCGATCAGCGGCGCCATCACCAGTTGCTGGCCCAGCCGCCGGGCACCGCCGATGCGCGCGAGCGTCGCCGCGGCCAGGCCGACGAAGCCGATGACGCCGACAGCGGCAACGACAAACGCGATCAGCGCGACGGCGGCCGCCAGTCCGGCGAAGCGATAGGCGCCGAGCGGCACGCCAAGACTGCGCGCGCCTTCATCGTCGAGGCCAAGCAAGGTCAGTGGCCGCACTATGAAGAAGATCGCAAGCGCAGCAGTGCCGATGCGCGGCAACAGCCACAGCGTCGTCGACCAGTCCTGCTGGCCGAGCGAACCGGCGCCCCAGATGAACAGGCTGGCCAGCCATTCATGCCGCAGCACAATGAGAGCGGCACCGATGGCGCCGGCATAAAGGCTGACGACAAGCCCCGCTAGCACGACCGAAAGCGGTGACAGGCCTTTGTGCCAGGACAGAGCTATGACGGCGGCAAGGGCAACGAATGCGCCGCCCAGCGCCACCCATTCGCGGCCAAAGGCAAGCAGCGACGGCGACAGAAGCGTTGCTAGTGCCAGCGCCAGATAGGCGCCGGCCGAGACGCCGACCGTTTCGGGCGAGGCAAGCGGGTTGCGCAGAACCTGCTGCAGGACGGTTCCGGCAAGCCCGAGCGCCGCACCGCACAGAAGGCTGACGGCAAGCCGAGGCAGGAAAGCATAGTGGACGAGCACCTGCCGCATGTCGGCGATGTCGGGGGCGGCGAGCGATTGGAGCCAGAGCGCCGATGGTAGCTGCACGGTGAGGTTTGAGACGGTTGCCGCTGACGCTGCCGCGAGCAGCACCGCGCAAAGCAGGATCGCGCCTACCGGCTGATTCCTGAAACAGCTCCACGCGGAGGCCCGGCCGGCCGACGCATGCTTCCCCCCTTGGGCAATGGCCGCAGCATCCTCAGCCACGGGCGGCCTCCACAGTCATCGCAGACGCCAGGACCCGAGCAAAACGGGTGGCGGACGGAAGGGCGCCGAACATATGGACGGCGGGAAGACGCATGATCGAGCGGTTGCGCACGAAAGGCATGGCGTTCCAGACCCGACTTTCGGTCAGCGTGCCGCCCGCGCCCTCGGGCAAGGGTTCGAGATAGGCGAGGCGAGCGTCGCTGGATGTCGCCAGCCCGTCGATACCGACGGTCGAAAACCCCCAATAATTGGTCTCGGCCGTCCAGGCGTTGGCGAGCCCGATGCGATCGAACACCTCCTGAAACAGACTCTTCTTGCCGTAGACGCGCACATTGCGCGGATCCATGAAGCTGACGACATAGATCGGCCGCGCCGAAAGCGGCGCCAGCTGCCGGCGGACTTCCGAAAAATACGCATCTGTCGCCGCGATCAGCGCTTCGCCTTCGCTTTCCTTGCCGACAAGCCTGGCAAGCTGGCGCGTCGCCTCGAGCGCGCGCTGATAGGGCTGCCCGGCCTCGGTATAGAGCCCGATCGTCGTCACCGGCGCCACGCGTTCGAGCAGCGGCTTGATGCCGTCGAGATACGGCATGGACAGGATGATGTCGGGCCTGAGTTGCTGCAGCAATTCGAGATTGGGTTCGAGCAGCGTTCCGACATCGGCGATCTCAGGCGGCAGCGGCGGTTCGACCACCCAGGTCTCCCAGATGTCGCGACCGGCAATGGCAACCGGGCTGACACCGAGCATGAGCAAGGTCTCGGCCAGGCCGTCATCCAGGCAGACGATGCGCAACGGTTTCGCCGTGGCAGATGGCGATGCAATTGCGGCAAAGGGCAGAACGAAAAGTCCCAGCGCGCCGCGCCGGGTGATCCGACCGCGGAGACGGTCGGCCCTGTGGGATTCAAGGGCTGCCATCATCGCGCAGCGCCTGTGCGGAAAGCCGGCTGGGCGTGGATTTCAGGCACGGGTTTTCTCCAAAACGACGCATTCAAAAATCTGGCTGCCGGCAGCCGATGGTCGGTTGACTATGAAACATGACTTCCATAGTCAACATTGAAGATGACTAACCGAGTCAACAAATTTAAATTGGCGCAAGGCGAAACGGTCCTGCGCGCATTGCGGGCAGTGAGGGTATCAAGATGCGGTTGAGTGCATATCGTGCGGCGCGGCGGCGAAGCCGGACCCGGGGCCTCGTGGTCGCATCGCTTTCGACCCTGCTTTGCACCCAAGCCCTTGCGCAGGAAGCCGCGACCGAGCTCAACCCGATCAATGTCGAGGGACAGAGCGACAGCCCGGTCGGACCGGATGACGGCTACATCGCCAAAAACACCACCACCGGCTCGAAAACCGACACGCCGCTGAAGGAGATTCCACGCTCGATTTCGGTGGTGACCCGCAAGCAGCTCGATGATCGCCAGCCAGGGCAGCTTGAGGACGCCTTGTCCTATCTCGCCGGCGTCACCATCTCGCCATGGGGCGTCGACGATCGCTTCGACCAATGCCTGATTCGTGGGTTCGACCTCTGCACGTCGGCGATCTATCGCGACGGGCTGCCGCAGAAAGTGATCGATTTCTCAGGCTTCAAGATCGAGCCCTACGGGCTGGAGCGAATCGAAGTCTTGAAGGGGCCATCCTCGGTGCTCTACGGCGAGAACGAGGCTGGCGGCATGGTCAATGCCGTCACCAAGCGGCCGACTGACAAGCCGATCTATGACGGCTTCCTCAGCTATGGCAGCTTCAACACCGTCGAGGCCGGGCTGGATATAGGCGGCCCGATCGACGATGCCGGCGTGTGGTCCTACCGGCTGACCGGCCTGGTTCGCAACGGCGCGCTCGAAACCGACTATTCCCGCAACGACCGCATCTTCGTCGCGCCGGCGCTCAAGTGGCAGCCGGATGCGCAGACCTCGCTGACCGTCCTGGCCAACTACCAGTGGGACAGGCTGACGACGAATCAGTTTCTGCCGGCGCAGTATGGCAATCTGCCGCGCAATTTCTTCACCGGCTCGCCTGACTTCGACCGCTTCGATGCCAACCATGGTTCGATCGGCTACCAGTTCAGCCATGAGTTCGACGACCATTGGACGGTGCGGCAAAACCTGCGCTACTCGCAGCAGGAAACCGACTACCGGCAGCTCTATTTTGGCGAGTGGCTTGGCGGCCCATACATCGGCGCAGACGAACATACGGTGCAGCGCACGCTGTTCACCGTGGATGAGACGGCAAGGCTGTTCAACGTCGACAACCAGGCCGAGTACAAGGCTGACTTCGGCGTGGTCGAAAACAAGCTGCTGTTCGGTCTGGATTACAGCAGACAATCGGTCGACGGGCGCAACGGCTACGGGGCGGGTCCGCCGCTGGACACCCAGAACCCGGACTACTCGATCCCTGTCACGCCGCCGAGTCTCATCATTACGGATCGCGTGGAGACGATCGGCCAGGTCGGCCTCTATGCACAAAACCAGTCCAAGATCGCCGACCACTGGGTCCTGACAATCGGCGGCCGGCAGGCCTGGATCGACCACACCAATTTCAACCGACTCGACGGTGCAGGCAGCTACGATCAGAAGGACCATGCCTTCACCGGCAATATCGGCATCGGCTATCTCTTCGACAACGGCCTGACGCCCTACGCCAGCTATGCCGAATCCTTCACCACCAATATCGGCCCGACCCAGTCCGGAGACGCGCTGCTGCCCTCGTTGGGCAAGCAGTATGAAGTCGGCTTGAAATACGAGCCGACCTTCTTCCCCGGCTTCATCACCGCTTCGCTGTTCGACCTGCGCAAGACCAATGTGCCGACGGCAGCAGCCAATCCCGTCTACCAGGTCCAGACCGGAGAAGTCCGCCATCGCGGCCTGGAGATCGAGGCCAACGCAGATCTGGCTTCCGGCCTCAGCATGACGGCGGCCTACACCTATCTCGACGCGGAGATAACCAGCGATGCCGCCGCCGTCATCGGTAACCGCCCGGCCAGGGTGCCGGAACACCAGGCATCGCTGTGGGCCAACTATGAGGTTGGCAGCGGCGTGCTCGAGGGCCTGAGTGTCGGCGCCGGCGTGCGCTATATCGGCGCCAGCTTCGGTGACAATACGAACACGGTTAACGTGCCCGGCCACACGCTGGTCGACGCGGCACTGCGCTACAAGAAGAATGGCTGGCAGGCAGCGCTCAATGTCTCCAACCTGTTCGACAAGACCTACTATTCGACCTGCTATGAGGCCGGCAGCAATGCCGACCTCAGCTGCATCTATGGCGAAGGCCGCGTCATCAAGGGCAGCCTCAGCATGAAGTTCTGATGCATGCCGCTCGGCTGCCCCGACTGGCAGTGATCTGGCATGCAGGATCTGAAGCGCGCCGCATGAACCTGTGACGACGCGACGCGTCCAGAGCCGCGATTCGACGCGGTCCTGTCCTCCGTCCGGGTGGCGGCAAGCCGATTCGCACCGCCACGGCCGCGTGCGACGTCCCGCTCGCCGAAAATCGCTGCCCGCGAAGCGCAATCCACGTCCCGCATCATTTTTCCTCCACGAATGCATTCCAGGATGATGGTGCCACGACCGCCTTCGGGCCGGCGCGCTCTGGATTGGATTGCCTGAAAAAGGCAACGAATCAAAAAACCGGCGGCGGTCGTCGCCAGAAGGTGTAGAAGACCGTACCAAACGCATTGAAGGGAGTGCGATCGGGTTGCGCTCGGCAAGGCTTGATGGTTTGTTGCCGCTATACGGAGAATGAATGATGCGAGAGCCTGCCGGTCAAGACGAATACGGGTCGACGAACCCTTTCGATCCGGACGATCTGCCAACCTTGAACGCAATCGGCCCGAGCATGGGAAGCGGCAATGATTTCGAGAGATATGCCGTTGCCGTGATCATCGTGTTCGGTGCGCTGATCATTGGCGGGCTGATGGCCGCATCGATGGTCTTCGGGCACCGCAACGGCTTCCTCTTCGCGCTTGGCGGCGCCACGTCCGCCTGGATATCCGGAAACGCGCTGCTGCTCGACCGGCCGCGTATCTATGCGCTGTTCGTCGGCATTGCCGCCTTGATGCTGGTTGCGTCCACCCTCACGCTGGTCTTGTGACGGTCGCATCGGTGTGATGCCGATCCACTTGAGCAGCGGGCGATCAACCCGAATCGCCACGCTGCACCAAGCTTTTCCTCCGAGCTATCAGTATCCGAGCGCCTCGCCAGAGGCCGCGCGGCTGTCGATGGCGCCGTTGTAGCGCGCGCCGCTGCCCTTCTCGATTTCCGCCAGGCTCTTGCCGCCGACCAGGATGCCGGCCGCCTGCCCCCAGGTCTGGTCAGCGAGATCGAGGTGATATCCCATGTCGGCCAGCAGCTTTTCTGTGTCCGGCGACAGGCCGAACGGCTCGACATAAACCTTGTCGGGCAGCCATTGATGGTGGATGCGAGGCGCGTCGATCGCCTCCTGGATGTTCATGCCGTGGTCGATGACATTGACGATCGCTTCCAGCGTGATCGTGATGATGCGCGAGCCACCCGGGCTGCCGATGACCATGAACGGCTTGCCGTCCTTGGCGACCACGGTCGGGCTCATCGACGACAGCGGCGTCTTCTTCGGCTGGATGGCGTTGGCCTCGCCCTGGACAAGGCCGTAGAGATTGGGCACGCCGGGTTTCTGGGTGAAATCGTCCATTTCGTTGTTGAGCAGGATGCCGGTGCCGTCGGCGACGACGCCGGCTCCGAAGGAGCCATTCAGCGTGTAGGTGACCGCGACCGCATTGCCTTCATCGTCGATGATCGAATAATGCGTCGTCTCCTTGCTCTCGCCAAAGCCCTTCGGCATCAGATCCTGCGACACGCCGGCCCGGAACGGGTCGATCTTGTCGCGGATATCCTTGGCATAGGCCTTATCAAGCAATTTCGAGACCGGATTGTCGACGAAATCGGGATCGCCGAGCGCGGAATTGCGGTCGACATAGGCATAGCGCATCGCCTCGACCATGACATGGACCGTCTCAGCCGAACCGGCACCGAGGTAGGATAAGGGATAGCCCTCCAGAACGTTGAGGATTTCGCAGATGATGACGCCGCCGGAGCTGGGCGGCGGCGAGGAGGTGATCTCGTAGCCGCGATAGGTGCAGGTCACGGGCTTGAGTTCGCGCACCGCATATTGCTCGAAGTCGGGCTTGGCGAGAATGCCGCCCTTGGCGCCGCTCGCCTTGACGATGGCATCGGCGATGGCGCCTTTGTAAAAGGCATCCGTACCCTCTTCGGAAATGGCGGCGAGCGACGCCGCGAGGTCGGGCTGGACCAGCCGTTCGCCGATGCCATAGGGCTTGCCGTCGGGTTTCAGGAATATGGCGGCGGCCGCGGGGTCCTTCGCCAGCCTGTCGGCGCTGCCGGCAAACGAGGCGGCGTCGCCCTGGTTGAGGATGAAGCCGTCCCTGGCATAGCCGATTGCCGGCGCCATCAAATCCTGGCGGGACAATTTGCCGTATTTTTCGCGGGCCATCTCCAGACCGGCCACCGAACCCGGCACGCCGACCGCAAGATAGCCGTCGAGGCTGGCCCCCTTCACCGGGTTGCCGTCCTTGTCGAGATACATGGTTTTTGTCGCCGCCAGCGGCGCCCGCTCGCGAAAATCGAGAAAGGTCGATTTGCCGTCCTTGAAGCGGATGGTCATGAAGCCGCCGCCGCCGATATTGCCGGCATTGGGGTAGACGACCGCGAGCGCATAGCCGACGGCAACCGCCGCATCCACAGCATTGCCGCCCTTTTTCAGCACCTCGATACCGACTTCGGACGCCAGATGCTGGGCCGTCACCACCATGCCGTGCTCGCCCTTGGCTGGCGCAGGCGATGCGGCGAAGACGCCCGTCAACGGCGCGAGGGCGAAGGTGATGGAAAGACTGGCGGCGATCAATGTCCGACGGTTGAGAGGCATGGCGGTTCTCCGGGCGGGGGGACGCCTAGAAGACCGTGTTGGACTGATCGAGTCCACTAACAATTAAGGGAGCGTGAGAAAGAGCCCCCTCACCCGGATTGCCAACTGAATTGCGAAGCGCAATTCGAGGCAATCCGACCTCTCCCCGAGGGGAGAGGAGGTTGTCAGCGCTGACGTCAGTCTCTTCTCCCCAGCGGGGGTGAGGCGTGGTCCGCGCGGCGGGCCAAAAGCCAACTGCTTGGCTTTTCGAACAACGAACGCCCGGAGGGCGGTGGCCGCAAAGCGGCCGGGTGAGGGGGCCGGCTCGGGCTCAGACAATGCCGCCCGAGCCACCGGCGACCGCGGGACGTTCCGCAGCGACCTTGGCGCGGTAACCCGCCGCCCTATAGGCCGCGACCGGATCAATGGCGCCACCGGTCTTCAGCCGCGCCATGGCCAGGATCGGCTCGACATCGGTTCGGTAGGCGGCTTTCAGCGTCTGCGTCGCCATCAGCGCGTCATTACTGTCCTGAAAACCTTCCAGCGCCTTGCGGTCGACGAGCAGCGCCTGCGCATAGGCGCGCTGCACCTCGACCGCCGACAGCATCAGGCTTTCGATCGGATCGGTGACGTTGTGACTCTGGTCGAGCATGTGCGCCGGATCGAAACCCTCGGTGCCGGACAGTTCGGCATCGACCAGTTCGTTGAAGACGAGGAACAGCCGGTAGGGGTCGATCGAACCGGCATCGAGATCATCGTCGCCATATTTCGAATCGTTGAAATGGAAGCCTCCGAGCTTCTTGAACTGGATCAGCCGCGAGACGATCATCTCGATGTTGACGTTGGGGGCATGGTGGCCGAGGTCGACGAGACAGAACGCCTTGTCGCCCAATTCCCTGGCGATCATGTAGTTGGTGCCCCAGTCCTGCACGACGGTGGAATAGAAGGCCGGCTCGTACATCTTGTGCTCGCTGAACAGCTTCCAGCCGGCGGGCAGTCCGGCGTATACCTCTTTCATGGCGTCGAGATAGCGCTCGAACGCCTTGGCGAAATTGACCTGGCCCGGGAAGTTCGAACCGTCGCCGATCCACACCGTCAGGGCCTTGGAGCCGAGCGTCTTGCCGATCTCGATACATTCGAGATTGTGCTCGACCGCTTGCCGGCGCGTGCCGGCATCGGCATGCGACAGCGAGCCGAATTTGTAGGAAAGCGCCTGGTCCTTCGCGTCGGAAAAAGTGTTGGAGTTCATGGCGTCGAAGCCGAGGCCAAAGCGCGAAGCCGCCTGCTTCAGCCGGTTCGGGTCGGCCTTGTCCCACGGAATGTGCAGGGAGACGGTCGGCGTCGCTTGCGTCAATTGCTGGATGACGGCGCAGTCCTCGATCTTGTCGAAGATATCGCGCGGCTCGCCGGCGCCGGGAAAGCGGGCAAAGCGCGTGCCGCCGGTGCCGACGCCCCAGGACGGGATCGCCACCGCGAATTTCTCGACCTTGTCTCTGATAGCGTCGATAGCGATGCCGCGACGGTCGAGGCGCTCGCCGAGCGAGGCGTAGTCGCGCTCGAGGTTGGGCTTGCGCGCGCCGTTGTCCTTGTCGACGAGGTCGGCGGAGATGATGGATTCGGACAAGTGCTGATTCCTCCCAAAATATGTTCGGGCAGCGCTGCCCCTCATCCGCCTGCCGGCACCTTCTCCCCGTATAGTGACGGGGAGAAGGGCGAAGCGGCTAGCGCGTAAAGCTCTGGGCGTTGCCCGCGTCGACATTGATGATGTTGCCGGTCGACTTGGCCGACATGTCGGACGCCAGGAAATAGATCGCTTCGGCGATGTCTTCCGGGAAGACCGAGCGCTTCAGCATCGAACGCGAGCGATAGTGCTCCTCCAGATCGTCGGTCGACATCTTGTAGGCGGCGGCGCGCTGTTCCTTCCACTCGCCAGTCCAGATCTTCGAGCCGCGAAGCACCGCGTCCGGGTTGACGACATTGACCCTGATCTGCGCCTCCGCGCCCTCCAGCGCCAGGCAGCGGGCGAGATGGATCTCGGCGGCCTTGGCGGTGCAATAGGCGGCGGCGTTGGGCGATGCGGCAAGGCCGTTCTTGGAGGCGACGAAGACGACGTTGCCGCCGATCTTCTGCGCGCGGAACAGCCGGAACGCTTCCCGCGAGACCAGGAAGTAACCGGTCGACAGGATGTCCATGTTCTTGTTCCACAGCGCCAGCGTCGTCTCCTCGATCGGCGCCGAGGAGGCCAGCCCTGCATTCGACACCAGAATGTCGATGCCGCCGAACTCGACCGCTGTCTCGGCAAAGCCGGAGATAACCTGGTCCTCCGACGTGACGTTGATCAGCACCGGGCGGACGAAATCCTTGCCATAGACCTTGGCCAGTTCGTCATTGGCGCTGGCCAGCGCTGCCTCGTCTATGTCGGCCAGCACCACGCAGGCGCCTTCGCGCAGCAGCCGGTTGGCCGTGGCGCGGCCGATGCCGCCGGCGCCACCCGTGACCAGCGCGATCTGGCCGGCAAGCGACTTCGGCTTCGGCATACGCTGCAGCTTCAGGTCCTCGAGCAGCCAGTATTCGATGTCGAAGGCTTCCTGTGCAGGCAGGCCGACATAGGACGAGACGGTCGAGGCGCCGCGCATGACGTTGATGGCGTTGACATAGAATTCGCCCGAAATGCGCGCCGTCGCCTTGTCGCCGGCGAAGGTGAACATGCCGACGCCGGGCATCAGGTAGACGACGGCATTGGGATCGCGGATGGCGGGCGAGTCCGGATGCTTGCAGCTGTCGTAGTAGGCCTGGTAGCCGACGCGATAGGCTGCGATGTCGTCGGCAAGCCGCGCAATCACCGCATCGACATCGGGCTTGGCCGGATCGAATTCGATGACCAGCGGGCGGATCTTGGTGCGCAGGAAATGGTCGGGGCACGAGGTGCCGAGTGCCGCCAGCGGGCGCAGATCCCTGGAATTGACGAATTCGAGCACGGCGGCGGAATCATCGAAATGGCCTGTTTTGTGGCTCTTCTCCGAGATCAGGCCGCGAATCCTCGGCATCAGTTTGGCCGCGATGGCACGGCGCTCGGTGGCGTCGAGTGCCTTGACCACTTCACCGCCAAAGATAGCGACACCCTCGGAGCGGGGCTCGAACCATTCGATCGCCTGGTTGATCACCGAGATCGTCGTCTCGTAGCATTCCCTGGGGGTGTCGCCCCAGGTGAACAGGCCGTGGCTTTCCAGGATGACACCCTTGGCATCGGGGTGTTCGAGGCAGAATTTCTCCAGCCACAGGCCGAGTTCGAAGCCCGGGCGCTTCCACGGCAACCAGCCGATGGCGTCGCCGAAGATTTCTTTCGTCAGCGCCTTCGAATCCTTCGCGGCGGCAATGGCGATGATGGCATCGGGATGCATGTGGTCGACAAAAGGCTTCGGCACGTAGGCGTGCAACGGCGTGTCGATAGAGGCCGCGCGTGGATTGAGGTTGAAGGTGCAGTGCGGCAGGAAGCCGACCATTTCATCTTCGTGCTCGACGCCGCGATAGAGACCTTTTAGCGCGCGCAGCTTGTCCATGTAGAGCGTGGCAAAGCCGTCCAGCTTGATCGAGGCGCTGTCGCCGCCTGATCCCTTGACCCACAGCACTTCGACATCCTCGCCGGTGAGCGGATCCTTCTGCCAGATCTTCGACGACGTGTTGCCGCCGCCATAGTTGGTGACGCGCTTGTCGGAACCAAGTGTGTTCGAACGGTAGACCAGAAGTTCCGGCCCGCTCATAGCGTGAGCCTTGGCCTCATCCCACAGATTGGCGAGGCGCGCGCCGGTGCGCTTGTCGAGCATATGCAATCCTCCCAAAGGCACGCAAAAGGCGCGGCCATTTGGTCCGAATTTCCGCGGAAGCAGCCGGCTTGTCAATCACAAACGATCAATATCGATCATATTGCACTGCACAATGAAATTATATGATCGGAAATGATTGACACTGCGCGTTTTGGGTGCCTAGATGCTCAGGCAGGGAGGAACCATGCACGAAAAAGAGCGCCACAGGATCATTCTGTCCGCCGTCCAGGAAAAGCCTGTGGTGACGGTGCAGGAGATGGTCGACCTGACGGAGTCCTCCGAGGCGACGATCCGGCGCGATATCGCGGCTCTCCACGTCCAGAAGCGGCTGCGGCGCGTGCGCGGCGGCGCCGAGGCAATCTCGCCGCCGCAGTTCATCGGGCTGGCCGGCCGGCCCTTTTCCGTCAACGAAACGATCAACGCCTCGCAGAAGCGGTCGATCGCGCGTGAAGCGGTAGAGCTGTGCAAGGACGGCGAACCAATCATCATCAATGGCGGCACCACCACGTTCCAGATGGTGCATTTCCTGACCGGCCGCCGCATGCCGATCTTCACCAATTCGTTCCCGATCGCCGAGCACCTGCTCAAGCACTCCAAGAACACGGTGATGCTGTCGGGCGGCACCATTTATCGCGAGCAGAACATCATCCTGTCGCCCTTCGACAATGACGTGACGCGCAATTTCTATGCGCGCCGCATGTTCATGGGCGCGCAGGGTCTGGGGCCGCTCGGCCTGATGGAGGGCGATCCGCTTTTGATCCAGGCGGAGCAGAAACTGATCGACCAAGCCGACGAGTTGGTGGTGCTGGTCGATTCCTCGAAATTCCGCAAACGCTCCAGCCTGATCCTGTGCGGCCTGTCGCGCATCGCCACCGTCATCACCGATGACGGCATCGAGGATCGCGAAGCCAAGATGCTGGAGACCGCGGGGGTGACGCTGATCGTCGCCCGCACATCCGCGACCAACAAGGAAGAATCTTCACTGCAGGCCTGAGGCCAACTCGCGCTCGCAGCGACGATGGAATGCAACGCTCAAGGGAGGAAATTCGATGAGCTTCTTGAAGAAATTGATGGTGACGGCTGCATTCTCAGCCGCCATGTTCGTGAATGCCGCCTATGCCGAAAACGTCAAGATCGCACTGGTGGTGAAATCGCTCGGCAACGGCTTCTTCGATGCCGCCAACAAGGGCGCCGAAGAGGCGGCCAAGGAACTCGGCGATGTCGACATCATCTACACCGGCCCGACCAAGGCGACCGCCGAAGCGCAGATCGAAGTGGTCAATTCGCTGATCGCGCAGAAGGTCAACGCCATCGCCATTTCGGCCAATGACGCCGACGCCTTGGTGCCGGTGCTGAAGAAGGCCATGGAACGCGGCATCACCGTCATCTCGTGGGATTCGGGCGTCGCTAAGGAAGGCCGCCAGCTTCACCTCAACCCGTCCGATACCGGCCTGATCGGTGAGACCATCATCAAGCTTGCCGCCGACCACCTGCCGGAAGGCGGCGAGGTCGCCATCCTGTCGGCCTCCTCGACCGCCACCAACCAGAACGCCTGGATCGACGCGGCCAAGAAAATCCTGCCGGAGAAGTTCCCCAAGATCAAACTCGTCGCCACCGTCTATGGCGATGACGATTCGGCCAAGAGCACCGACGAAGCCAAGGGCCTGTTGAAGTCCTATCCGAACCTCAAGGCGATCATCGCGCCGACCACCGTCGGCGTCGTCGCCGCCGCCCAGGTCGTCACCGACGAGAACCTGATCGGCAAGGTCAATGTCACCGGCCTCGCGCTGCCGTCCGAGTTCAAGAAGTTCATCGACAACGGTTCCAGTCAGGCGGTTGCCCTGTGGAACCCGATCGACCTCGGCTACTCGGCCGTCTACCTCGCCCATGATCTGGCGGTGAAGAAGGAAGAGGCGAAGCCCGGCGCCACGCTGTCGATCGGCCGCGTCGGCAAGGTCACGCTCGACGACACCAACTCGGCTGCGATGGCTCCGCCCTTCCAGTTCGACAAGTCGAACATCGAAAAGTTCTCCAAGATCTATTGATCTGGAGTTCTCTAGAGCTGACGCGGCGGGGCTCACGTCCCGCCGCGACTTTAAACGAACCTTGTTTCAGGGCTTGATACGATTATGGACACGACAGCCCAACACAGCGCGGTGAAGGAGCGGCCTCCGGCCCCGGCTCCACGCCTGACGCTGTCCGGCATCTCAAAAAGCTTTCCCGGCGTGCGCGCGCTGCACAATGTCAGCCTGTCGCTCTACCCCGGCCAGGTGACGGCGCTGATCGGCGAAAACGGCGCCGGCAAGTCGACGCTGGTCAAGATCATGACCGGCATCTACCAGCCCGACGGAGGTACCATCAGCATCGACGGCCAGGCCGTCACCCTGCCCAGCGCGCATGCCGCCTTTGGCCATGGCGTCACCGCCATCCACCAGGAAACCGTGCTGTTCGACGATCTGAGCGTCGCCGAAAACATCTTTCTCGGCCATGCGCCGCGCACGCGTTTGCGCACCATCGACTGGCGCACGATGCGCAAAAATGCGCGCGAAGTGCTCGACACCATGCATGCCGGCCATATCGACGCCGACGCGCGGTTGAAGGACCTCGGCATCGCCAACAAACATCTGGTCGCCGTCGCGCGCGCCATGTCGATCGACGCGCAGATCGTCATCATGGACGAGCCGACCGCCGCGCTCTCGATGAAGGAGATCGAGGAGCTCTTTTTGCTGATCGAGTTCCTCAAGAGCGACGGAAAGGCGATCCTGTTCATCAGCCACAAGTTCGACGAGATCTACCGTATCGCCGACCGCTACACGGTGTTCCGCGATGGCGAGATGGTCGGCGAAGGCCTGATCAAGGATGCCGGCCAGAGCCAGATCGTGCGCCTGATGGTCGGCCGCGCGGTCGATCACATCTTCCCGCAGCGCAAGGCCGAGATAGGCGCGCCGGTGCTCTCCGTTTCCGGCCTGTCGCATCCGACCGAATTCAACGACATTGGCTTCGAACTGCACAAGGGCGAGATCCTCGGCTTCTACGGCCTGGTCGGCGCCGGCCGCAGCGAGGTGATGCAGGCGATATCGGGCATCACCCGCACATCAGCCGGCACGATCACGCTGGAAGGCAAGACGCTCGCGCCGAAATCGGCGGCGGATTCGATCGATGCCGGGATCGTCTACGTGCCCGAAGAACGCGGCAAGCAAGGCGTGGTGATCGGCCTGCCGATCTTCCAGAACGTCTCGCTGCCTTCACTCAAGCGCACATCGAAGTCCGGCCTGCTGCGGCTGTCGGAGGAGTTCGATCTGGCCCGCTCCTACACCGAGCGGCTCGACCTCAGGGCCTCCTCGCTCAGCCAGGACGTCGGCACGCTGTCGGGCGGCAACCAGCAGAAGATCGTCATCGCCAAATGGCTGGCGACGTCGCCCAAGGTGATCATCCTGGACGAGCCGACCAAGGGCATCGACATCGGCTCGAAGGCCGCCGTGCACGGCTTCATGGCCGAGTTGGTGGCGCAAGGCCTGTCGGTGATCATGGTGTCCTCCGAGCTGCCCGAAATCCTCGGCATGTCCGACCGCGTCGTGGTCATGCGCGAGGGGCTCGTCGCGGCGGTCTACGACAACAAGGGGTTGGACGCCGAGACGCTGGTTCGGACGGCAGCGGGGATCGCGGCATGAAGGCTTTCCTGAAATACCGTGAAATCTGGCTGTTGGCGGCCATCGTCGTGCTGATCGGCCTGATTTCGACGCGTTTCCCGGCCTTTGCCGACCCCGGCAATCTGCGTCAGGTGTTCAACGACACCTCGATCCTGATGATCCTGGCGCTCGGCCAGATGGTGGTCATCCTGACCCGGTCGATCGATCTGTCGATGGCGTCCAATCTCTGCTTCACCGGCATGGTGGTGGCGATGCTGAACGCCGCGCATCCGGCGATCCCGATCCCGCTGCTGATCGTCATTGCGCTGGCCGTCGGTCTGGCGCTCGGCGCCATCAACGGCCTTTTGGTCAGGCGGCTGAACATCCCTTCGATCGTGGTGACATTGGGCACGCTGACCATCTATCGCGGCGCGACCTTCGTGCTGTCCGGTGGCGCCTGGGTCAATGCCGACAAGATGAGCCCGGACTTCATCGGCTTTCAGCGCGCCGCCTTCCTCGGCATTCCGGTGCTGTCGTGGATCGCCATCCTGGTCATTGCGCTGTTCTTCGTCCTGATGACGCGCACCGCGCTCGGCCGCTCGATCTATGCCATCGGCGTAAACCCGACGGCTTCCGTCTATGCCGGCATCGATGTCGGCCGCACCAAGTTCATCGTCTTCTGCATCTCCGGCATGATCGGCGGCCTGTCAGGCTATCTCTGGATCTCGCGCTATGTGATCGCGTCGGTCGAGGTCGCCAATGGCTATGAGCTCAACATCATCGCCGCCTGCGTCATCGGCGGCATCTCGATCGCCGGCGGCATCGGCTCGGTCGGCGGCGCGGTGCTCGGCGCATTGTTCCTCGGCATCATCTCCAACGCGCTGCCGGTCATCAACATCTCGCCCTTCTGGCAGATGGCGATTTCTGGCAGCGCCATCATCCTGGCCGTCGTGCTCAATGCGCGCGGCGAACGCCAGCAAGGCCGCATCATCCTCAGAAAGGTGGAGGCGTGACCGACATCCCTGCCCCGCGCCACATTCCCGACCGGCTCGACAAGCCGTTCCGTTCGGCGATCTTTTCCTGGGAAGCGCTGCTGGTCGTTGTGGCCGTCGCCATCTTCGCCATCAACAGCTTCGCCTCGCCCTATTTCCTCGACCCGTATTCGCTGTCCGATCTCACCTTCAATTTCACAGAGAAAGGCCTGATCGCCTTCGCCATGGCGCTGCTGATCATCTCGGGCGAGATCGATCTGTCGGTGGCCGCCATCATTGCGCTGGCGTCGACGATGATGGGCATGGCGGTGCAGGCCGGCGCCGGCACGCCGGTGCTGGTAGCGATCGGCATCGTCGTCGGGCTCGGCTGCGGCGCCTTCAACGGTCTGCTGGTGACAAGGCTCGGTCTGCCGTCGATCGTCGTCACCATCGGCACGATGAGCCTGTTTCGCGGCATCGCCTTCATCATCCTCGGAGACCAGGCCTACAAGGGCTATCCCTCAAGCTTCGCCTTCTTCGGCCAGGGCTATGTCTGGTGGGTGGTGTCGTTCGAGCTGGTGCTCTTCCTCATTGCGGCCGTCGTCTACTGGTTCCTGCTGCACCGTACGAGTTTCGGCCGACGCGTCTTCGCCATCGGCAACAATCCGATAGCTGCGCAGTTTTCCGGCGTGCGCGTCGGCCGCACCAAGTTCATCCTGTTCTGCCTGACCGGGCTGATGTCGGGCATCGCCTCGGTGCTGATCACCTCGCGGCTCGGCTCGACGCGGCCATCGATCGCGCAGGGCTACGAGCTGGAAGTCATCACCATGGTGGTGCTCGGCGGCGTCAGTATCCTCGGCGGCGCCGGCAGCATTGTTGGGGTCGTGCTCGCAGCCTTCATCATGGGACTGGTGACCTTCGGGCTCGGCCTGCTCAATGTGCCCGGCATCGTCATGTCGATCTTTATAGGTCTGCTGCTGATCATCGTCATCGCCTTGCCGATCGTCTGGCGGCGATTGCGCGGAGGGCGCTGATGCCGCAGAAATACGCGTTCAAAATGAAGCTGAAGCCCGGCATGAAGGCCGAGTACAAGAAGCGCCACGACGAGATCTGGCCGTCACTGGTCGCGCTGCTGAAGCAGGCCGGCGTCTCCGATTATTCCATCCATCTCGACGAGGAGAGCAATATCCTGTTCGGTGTTCTGTGGCGGCGTGACGACCACGGCATGGACGAATTGCCCGGATATCCGGTGATGCAGCGCTGGTGGGCTGAAATGGCCGACATCATGGAAACCAGGCCGGACAACGAGCCGGTGGCCGTGCCGTTGGAAACCGTGTTCCACATGGCATGAGTGCGATGCGCCACATCGCCGTCATCGACATCGGCAAGACCAACGCCAAGGTGGCGCTGGTCGACCTCGCGACGTTGAGCGAGGTGGCGCTGCGCCGCATGTCCAATGCGCCGGTGCGACAGGCGCCCTACCCGCATCACGATGTCGAGGCCTTGTGGGCATTCATCCTCGAAAGCCTTGCCGGTCTCAACCGCGAACAGCGCATCGACGCCATTTCGATCACCACCCATGGCGCGACCGGCGTGCTGGTCGACGCGGCGGGTGAACTGGTGCTGCCTGTGCTCGACTATGAGTTCGATGGCCCTGATAGACTGGCACCGGATTATGACGCGATCCGCCCCCCTTTCGCCGAGACCGGCACGCCGCGCCTGCCGCTCGGCCTCAATCTCGGAGCACAATTCTTCTGGCAGCAGAAAAGCTTCCCGGCGGAATTCGCCAGGGCCGCCGCGATGCTGATGTATCCGCAATACTGGGCGTTGCGCCTGACCGGTGTCGCCGCCAACGAGGTGACTTCGCTCGGCTGCCACACCGATCTGTGGAACCCTTGGACGGCGGATTTTTCATCATTGGTCGACAGGCTGGAATGGCGCGGGCTGATGGCGCCGGTGCGGCCGGCCAGCGACCGCCTCGGCCCGATCCTGCCCAGTGTTGCGATGCGAACCGGACTGGATCCGCAAACGCCGGTGTTCTGCGGCCTGCATGATTCCAACGCCTCGCTGCTGCCGCATCTTCTCTCCGACAAACCGCCTTTCTCCGTCGTCTCGACCGGCACCTGGGTGGTGTCGATGGGGGTCGGCGGCAAACAGATTGCGCTGGATGCAGCGCGCGACACGCTGGTCAATGTCAACGCACTCGGCGATCCCGTTCCCTCGGCGCGCTTCATGGGCGGCCGCGAGTTTTCCGTGCTGACAAAGGACCAGCCGGAGCAGTGGACCGAGGATGATGTCGGCGCCGTGCTGGCGCGAAAGATGCTGCTGCTGCCGTCGACCCAGCAAGGCTCGGGGCCGTTCCCGCACCATGCCGCGGCATGGGTCAATGCCGACGGCCTGAACAGCGGCCAGCGCTTTGCCGCCATCTCGTTCTATCTGGCATTGATGACGGCAACCTGCCTCGAGTTGATCGGCGCGGACGGCCCGACCACGGTCGAAGGCCCCTTTGCCCGCAACCGGCTCTTTGTCGGCATGCTGGCGGCAGCCACGGCGCGCGCCGTTGTTGGGTCCGAGGCCGCCACCGGCACCAGCATCGGCGCCGCGCTGCTGGCATCCGATCGGCCGGCGACGCACGGCAAGGGCGAAAGAATAGAACCGCCTGTAGACCCGGCCTGGGCCGACTATGTCAGCGCATGGCGGGGGGCAGTCGAAGCGCAGGGCTGATCAGAGAATCCGTTTGCCGAAAGCCGACATGACGAAGTTGACCGCGTCGGTGCCGATCCGCGGCTCCAGATCCGCCGTCAGGCCCGAAACATCCATCGACAGCAAGCCACCGGAGAGCGCGATCGCCTCCATCGCCTGGTGCGTTTCGCGCACGGTCAGCCCGCCGGAGCCCGCAGCCCAGCCGGCGAATTCGGTTGCGGTCGGCGAATAGCTGACATGAAAGCCTTGCGTGCCTGAGGTGGCGATGCGGATCGCTTCATGCATCAGGTCGCGCATGCCCATGGCGTCGATGTCGGTCATGGTGAAGGCCGACACGCGCGAATCCTTCAGCACCCGCGCCTCGGCCGGATCGGCGTGGCGCAGGCCGACGATGACGACATTTTCCGGCGACAGCTGCGGCTGCAGCGCGCCGGCCTTGTGATCGAGCCCGAGCGATCGCGCCAGGACCGAACATTCCGGCAGGTCGATGCCCTCCTCGTCCTCTGGCATCAGGGCGGCGATGGAATCGATCCAGATCAGGCCGAAAGAATGCGTCGCGCGCGCCGTCGCGGTCAGCGCCTTGTGGGCGATGCGACGATCGACGCCGGCAATCAGCCGGACCAGCCCCGATGGCGGCCGCTCGACATCGGCGAGTTCCACCACGTCGAAGTTCATCGCTTCCAGCCGGGCGCCGGTGCTTTCCCGGGCCAGGATGCCGGCGGCCCCCTGCCCGGCCGTGATCTGCACCATCTTACGGCCGGAAAAATCCTCGACGTCGTGCATCGGGGCCTTCTCGACATATTCCGAGGTCATCGCCAAAAGCATGGCGCCATAGCTCATGCGGAAGGCGACGCGGTCGCCGACGGAGGGCCTCGGGTCGGCATCGGCGACATCCAAAAGCAGATGATCGCTGGAGGCGCCGAGCACCCTTATCCCCCTGGCGATCGGCGTCAGTCCCTCGACCAGCACATCCTCACGGCCGATATTGGCGATGGCGCGCAGCCTGTCGCCTTCGTCGGGGAAGACCGGCTGGTTGCCGAAGGCGTCGTAACCCGATTGGCCGATCGGCCGTGACGGCTTGAGCTTGACCTCGATGATGTCGCTTGTCAGCCGGCAGGCATCGGGTTCGAGCTCCGCCCACGGCGTGTCGCGGAAGGTCTCGACACCACCCTGCAGGATCGCCTCGCCGACCCGCAGGTTGTTGATGCCGGCCGGCAACCTGCCTTCGAGCAGCAGCGGCAGCGACGACGAGGCGCCGCCGGAGATCACGTCGAGGCTTCTGCCGGACAGGCGCTCGGTCTTGTAGGCGTGGGCAACGAGCTGGCCGAGATTTTCCGGCGTCGGCATGATGGCGCCGAAGCAGCCGAGATTGGTGCCGATGCCGGCAATGCGAACGCCCTTGAACTGCAGTATCTGCTCGACGGTCGGGATCAGGTCGTTCGGCCAGATGCCTTCGCGCAGATCTCCGAGATCGATCATCAGCATGATGTCGTGGATGCGGCCCATGCGCTCGGCGATGCGCGATATCTCGCGGATGGTGGCGAGTTCCGACTGCAGACTGATGTCGACGGTGCGCACCACCTCCTCGACACGCGCCATCGGCGGGCTGCGCAACAGCATGATCGGCGCGTTGATGCCGCTGTCGCGCAGCCGGCGGATGTTCTCGAAACGCGATTCGGCGATGCCGGCGACACCGCCGCGCAACATGGCGCGCGCCACTTGCGGCATGCCGCAAGTGCCCTTGGTAACGCCGAACACTTTTATGCCCGACAGCGCGCAGCGCTCGACGATCGTGCGCGCATTGCGCTCGATGCGGCCAAGGTCGATAGCGACTTGCGGTCCCGACATCACTACCCCCCGTAGACCAGCCCCTGCGGGTCGATCTCCGGCTTGCGGCCGGAAACGAGGTCGGCAAGGAATTTCCCCGAGCCGCAGGCCATGGTCCAGCCGACATGGCCGTGGCCGGTGTCGAGATAGAGATTCTTGTAGCGAGCCTGGCCGATGACCGGCACCGAGTTGGGCATCATCGGCCGCAGACCGGCCCAGAACACAGCCTTCTTCTCGTCGAAGGCACCCGGGAAAAGATCCTTGCCGGTGCTGATGATCGTCTTGAAATCGGCGGGCTTGAAAGTTCGGTCGAAGCCGGTGAATTCAGCCGTCGAGGACATCCGCAAGCGGTTGCCCAGCCTGGAATAGCCGATCAGCCGGTCCTCGTCGGCGCCGCCCATGGTCGGTCCCTTGCTTTCGTCCTCCAGGGGAATCGTCGCGGTATAGCCCTTTACCGGATAGACAGGCAGGTCGATGCCGTAACGGCGCCCGAGCAGGCCGCTCTCCGGTCCCATCGAGATGACCACGGCATCGCCGGCGACCGGGCCGGCCGACGTCATCACCGCGCGCACATGATCGCCCTCGATGTCGAGGCCTTCGACTGTCGTGCCGAACAGGAATTTGACGCCGAGCTTCTCGGCAGCATAGGCGGCCAGCCTGTCGACAAACTGCTTGGAATCTCCGGTCTGGTCGGTTGGCGAATAGACGCCCCCGGCAATCTTGTCCTTGACGCCGGCAAGGCCTGGTTCCAGTTCGACCAGCCGGTCGCGGCCGACGATTTCGATCGGCAGGCCGTGCTTGGCAAGATAACGGTAATTGTCGGTACCGGTGTCGAGGCTCTTTTGCGAGCGGAAGAAATAGAGGATGCCCTTCTTGCGCTCGTCGTAGTGGATGCCGGTCGCTTCCGAAAGCGCATTGATGCAGTCACGCGAATAGAGCGCGAGCCTGAGCTTGATGTCGGTGTTGGCGCGCAGGCGCGCCACCGTGCACTGGCGCAGGAAACGCAGGCTCCAGGCGAGGAAATAGGGATCGAGGCGCAGCCTGACCTTGATGCCGAGATCATGGTTGTAGAGCCCGCGCAGGAAAGTCTTCAAAGCCGCCGGCGAGGCCCAGGCGGTGGCGTCACCCGGTGACACCAGGCCGGCATTGGACTGGCTGGTGCCTTGTGCCGCCGCCGGATGGCGCTCGATCACTGTCACCTCATGGCCGTCGCTGGCCAGATAATAGGCGGCCGCCGTACCGACGACACCGGCCCCGAGCACCGTTATTTTCATGCCATCCCCCAAGAATCCTCGCGGCGCGGCGCCTCCGCACCTTGCCGCGAACGCCTTCAATAGCGCTTCGCTGCCCGCCTTGCGAGCCCTTGGGAGAACCCGGCTCAGCCGCGCGCGGAGTTCTTGCCGGTCAAGATGCGCTCCCAGGCGAGCGCGTCGGCGACGATCTGGTCGAGATCGTCGCGTTGCGGGGTCCAGCCGAGTTCAGCGCGGGCGAGATCCGAATTGGCGACCACCGCCGCGGCGTCGCCGGGACGGCGATCGCCCATCTTCACCTCGAAATCATGGCCGAAGGCGCGGCGCACGCTGTCGATGACCTCGAGCACCGAGTAGCCATGGCTGTAGCCGCAATTGGCGACGAGGCTTTGTCCCCCGGCACGCAGCCGCTGCAAGGCCAGGCGATGCGCCGCCGCCAGGTCGCTGACATGGATGTAGTCGCGCATGCAGGTGCCGTCCGGCGTCGGATAATCGGTGCCGAACACCTGCATGAACGGCCGCTTGCCAAGTGCCGTCTCGCAGGCGACCTTGATCAGATGGGTGGCGCCCGGCGTCGACTGGCCGGTGCGGCCCTTCGGGTCGGCGCCGGCGACGTTGAAGTAGCGCAGCGCGGTATAGCGCAGGCCATGCGCGATCGACGCGTCGCGCAGCATCCACTCACTCATCAGCTTGGACAGGCCATAGGGCGATTCCGGCGACAGGCGGGCGTCCTCGCGCACCGGCTCCAGCCCGGCCCCGCCATAGACGGCGGCGGTCGATGAAAAAATGAAATTGGGCACGCCTTCGCGCACCGCGGTTTCGATCAGCGTGCGCGTCTTCGAGGTGTTGTTCTCGTAGTAGCTGAGCGGGTCGGCGACCGATTCCGGAACCACGATCGAGCCGGCGAAATGAATGATCGCGTCGACCTTGTTCTCCCTGATGACCGAGCCGACCAATTCCCTGTCGGCGACGTCGCCGACGACCAGCTTCGCCTCCGGCGCCACCGCCCATTCAAAACCGGTGGAAAGGCGATCGAGGACGACCACGCTCTCGCCGGCATCAAGCAACTCCCAGACCATGTGGCTGCCGATATAACCGGCACCGCCTGTAACCAAAACCGTCATCCGCGTCCTCGCTTATCCAAGATTTATCGGAAACTGTCTCAACCCCCGCTCTACTGGAAAGCCCGCCTCATAACCATTGAAACCGTGGTAACCGGCATCGCCGGCTAGGGGCATCGTCCTGAAACAAAGTTGATCCACATCAAGGGAATAGGCCACGATCCGTGATCGTTAGGAACAGGTCCGGGGCGTGGCATTTTGACCAAAAAGGCCAGGTGGACGACCAACAGGCCAATGATTATGATCCCGCGCAAAAATTGGGAAGCCTATATGAACTATCAGCGGTTCTTCGAGGAAGCGATCGACCAGCTCCATGCCGAGCGTCGCTACCGCGTTTTCGCCGACCTGGAGCGGATCGCGGGCAAGTTCCCGCGCGCCATCTGGCGTTCCAATGGCCGCGCCGAGGAAATCACCGTCTGGTGCTCCAACGACTATCTCGGCATGGGCCAGCATCCCGACGTCATCGCCGCGTTCCAGAATACCGCTGGCAAGATGGGTTCGGGCGCCGGCGGCACCCGCAACATTTCCGGCACGTCGAACCCGCTGGTCGAGCTCGAGGTGGAGCTTGCCGACCTGCACGACAAGGAAGCGGCACTGGTCTTCACCTCCGGTTTCGTCTCCAACGAAGCCTCGATCTCGACCATCGCGAAGCTTTTGCCCAACTGCCTGATCATCTCGGACGAACTGAACCACGCCTCGATGATCGAAGGCGTGCGGCGTTCCGGCGCCGAGAAGAAGATCTTCCGCCACAACGACGTCGCGCATCTGGAAAGCCTTTTGCAGGCGGCTGGACGCGAACGCGCCAAGCTGATCGTCTTCGAAAGCGTCTACTCGATGGATGGCGACATCGCGCCGATCAAAGAGATCGTCGAGCTCGCCGAGCGCTACAACGCCATGACCTATATCGACGAGGTCCATGCCGTCGGCATGTACGGGCCGCGCGGCGGCGGCATCACCGAGCGCGAAGGCCTGGCCGACCGCATCGACATCATCGAAGGCACGCTGGCCAAGGCGTTCGGCACGCTGGGCGGCTACATCACCGGCACCAGCGCCGTGATCGACGCCGTGCGTTCCTATGCGCCGGGCTTCATCTTCACCACGGCACTGCCGCCGGCGATCGCGGCTGCCGCGACCGCGTCGATCCGCCATCTCAAGCGCTCGCAGGCCGAGCGCGACGCCCAGCAGCAGCAGGCGAGCCGAACCAAGCAGATCCTGTCGGCCGCCGGCCTGCCGGTGATGGACTCGCCGACCCACATCGTGCCGCTGCTGGTCGGCGATCCCGAGGCCTGCAAGATGGCCAGCGACCGCCTGCTCGGCGTGCACGGCATCTACATCCAGCCGATCAACTACCCGACCGTGCCGCGCGGCACCGAGCGGCTGCGCATCACGCCGACGCCGTTCCATTCCGATGCACTGATCGCCGAATTGCAGGATGCGCTGGTCGAGACCTGGGATGCGCTCGGCATCCCCTATGGCTCCGCCGGGCGGCCTTCGGTGGCCAAAAGCGACCGCATCATTCCCCTGCTGGTCCCCAAGTCAGGTGGCTGAAGCCGTTTGAAACTCTACTCCGGCGGCTATCTGGCTCGCCGGAGCGATTTTCAATCCGCGCTTCGTCGACGGCTCAAACTACCTTCATCCACTTCGCCAGCCGGTGTGCCGCTTCCTCGACCTGATCGAGGCGGCGGTGGAAACACAACCGCAAAAACGCCTCGCCGCCGGGGCCGAAAGCGGTGCCTGGCGCCAGGCCGACATTGGCCTTGTCGACAATGTCGAAGGCAGCGGTGCGTGAATCGGTGATGCCGTCGACAGTGAAAAACAGATAGAACGCGCCCTGCGGCACCGTGAACCGGGCGCGGCCGGTGGCGCCGAGAATGCCGCAGACAAGGTCGCGCGCCTTGCGCGCCCGCTCCACCTGTTCGGCAACGAAGGCATCGCCCTCGTCAAGGGCGGCGGCCGCGCCGCGCTGCATGAACTGGGCGACGCCGGAGTTCGAATACTGGATCAGGTTCTCGAACACCTGCTGCAAGCTCGGATGCGTCTTGATCCAGCCGACGCGCCAGCCGGTCATCGCCCAGTTCTTGGAGAAGGAGTTGACGTACAGGATGCGGTCTTCCGCCGACGCGATGTCGAGGAAGGACGGCGCGCGGCCGTGGCCATAGTGGAAAAGCGAATAGATCTCGTCGGCGATGATCCAGAGGTTTTTCGCGCGTGCCAGATTGAGGATGGCCTGCAAGGTCTCATGATCGGCGGTCCAGCCGGTTGGGTTCGACGGCGTGTTGATGAACAGCGCCTTTGTGCGCGGCGTGATCGAAGCCGCGATCTTCTCGACGTCGCAGGACCAGCCATTGCCGGAATGATCGAGCGTGACCGCGACTGGAATGGCTCCCGCTATCGCTGCCGCGGCATCGAAATTCGGCCAGGCCGGCGACAGATAAACCACCTCGTCGCCCACGCCGGCGAGCGCGTCGAGCGCCAGCTGGATGGCATGCATGCCGGAGCCGGTGACGATGAATTCTTCCTCCGGGAAGGTCTTGCCGAAATGCCTGGCATAGTATCGGGAGAGCGCCTGCCTGAGATCGGGGATGCCCCTTTGCCAGGTGTAGAATGTCTCGCCGCCGGCCAGCGCCTTCGACGCGGCATCGGTGATGAAGGCTGGCGTCGGCAGGTCGCCCTCGCCGGCCCAGAGCGGAATCATGCCTTCGCGCAGGCGGCCGTAATTGACGACGGCGACAATGCCGCTTTCGGGTGCCGCACGGGCCTCGGTACGCAAGCTGTCGATCAGGGTCATTGGCGGGTCCGTTTTGATCTGCGGTTTTCGTCAGCGGTCCTTACCAGATGCGAAAACAGAAAACCCCGGCCGCGAACGACCGGGGTTTTGGTCCAGCAAATGCCGCCCGTGGTCAGCGCCTGGCGAGCAGATCGCGAATTTCAGTGAGCAGCGCGACGTCGGCGGGCGGCGGAGCGGCCGGTGCAGCGGGCTTCTCGCGCTCAAGCCGCTTGCGCATGTTGTTCACCGCCTTGACCATCAGGAAGATGATGAAAGCGAGGATGAGGAAGTTCAGCGCCACGGTGATGAAGCTGCCATAGGCAAAGACCGCGCCCTGCTTCTTGGCGTCCGCCAGCGAGGTCGCGTTGACGGCTGAGGACAGTCCGAAGAAATAGTTGTTGAAGTCCAATCCGCCGAAAATTGCACCGACGATCGGCATGATGATGTCGTTGACAAGGGAATCGACGATCTTGCCGAAGGCCGCGCCGATGATGACACCGACGGCCAAGTCCATCACATTGCCCTTGGAAATGAATTCTTGGAATTCTTTCAGCATTCGACCCTCCTTGTCGTGACCGGCCGAACTGCCGTTTCCGTCCTTGCGGCATCGACCTGAGGCAACATAACAAAAACCTGCGGTTGCAACATCGGCAAAAAAGAGAAAGCAACCGGTTTCTCCTTACCCGGCGGCACTCCCGGAAACCGCGGCCTTCATGCACCCAAAGCCGTGATGGACTCGGAAGCCAAGCTGTGATTGCGTCTGGGCAAGCCGGGTTGAAATTCGGCACAGGGAGGATCTTGCCGGCGTGCAGGGCTTGTTCATCGTCATCATCGCGATCGCCTATGTGACGCTGCTGTTCGCCATCGCCAGCCTGGGCGACCGCCGCTCGGCCATTTCAGGGCCGAGTCGAGCCCGGCCCTTCATCTACGCGCTCAGCCTGGCGATCTATTGCACGTCCTGGACCTTCTTCGGTTCGGTCGGCCTCTCCTCCGAGCGCGGCCTCGAATTCCTCGGCATCTATACCGGCCCGGTGCTGGTGTTCGTGTTCGGCTTTCCGCTGCTCAACCGCATCGTGCGGCTGGCCAAGACCGAGAAGATCACCTCAATCGCGGATTTCCTCGGCGCGCGCTACGGCAAGAGTTTCACCGTCGCGGCGATCGCCACGTTGATCGCCACCATCGGCGCGGTGCCCTATATCGCGCTGCAGTTGAAGGCGATCTCCGGTTCGGTCAGCCTGATGGTCGAGCACTATACGGGATCGCCGCCTTCGTTCGATCCCTTCGTCAGCGACATCTCGTTGGTCGTCGCCATGCTCCTGGCGCTGTTTGCGGTGCTGTTTGGAACCCGTCACGCCGACGCCACCGAACACCAGGACGGGCTGGTGCTGGCGGTGGCGGGCGAAACCGTGGTCAAGCTCGCCGCCTTCCTGGCGATCGGCCTGATGGTCACCTTCCTGATCTTCGGCGGCCCGGGCGACATGTTCGACAAGCTCGCCGAGAACGCGCAGGTCCGCCAGGCGATGAGCTACAACACTTCGCTCGCCACCTGGCTGGTGCTGACTTGCCTCAGCGGTTTTGCCATCATCATGCTGCCGCGGCAGTTCTACGTCACCATCGTCGAGAACCGCGGCGAGGCCGAACTGCGCACCGCGACATGGGTGTTCCCGCTCTATCTCGTTGCGATCAACCTGTTCGTGCTGCCGATCGCCTTCGCCGGCCTTTCGCTGGTCGGCACCGGAACCAGCAGCGATCTCTACGTGCTGTCGCTGCCCCTGTTCAGCGGCCATGATGTGCTGGCGATGGCGGCTTTCATCGGCGGCCTGTCGGCGGCGACGGCGATGGTGATCGTCGAAAGTGTGGCGCTGTCGATCATGATCTCCAACGACCTCGTCATTCCGCTGTTCGTGCGCCGCCTGCTCAAGACCTCGACCTCCGAGACCGAGGACTGGTCGACGCTCATCCTCAATGTGCGGCGCGGGGCGATCTTCATCCTCCTGTTCATCGCCTTCCTCTACTACCGCGAGAGCACCGACAGCGCGCGACTGTCGTCGATCGGCCTGATGTCGTTCGCGGCCATCGCCCAGTTCGCGCCCGCCCTGATCGGCGGGCTGATCTGGCGCGGCGCCAACGGCCGGGGTGCGGCACTCGGCATGGTCGCCGGCATCCTCGTCTGGGGCTACACGCTGCTGTTTCCGTCGCTTGCCGCCCCTGATACCGGCATCATCGTGCATGGGCTGTTCGGCTTCGAGGCCTTGCGGCCGCAGGCCCTGTTCGGCACCGTCGCCGAACCGCTGAACCACGGCGTGCTGTGGAGCCTGTCGCTCAACGCGGTGTTCTTCGTGCTCGGTTCGCTGTCGCGCGCATCGGTGCCGCTGGAACGCATCCAGGCGTCGATCTTCGTGCCGCGCGATGCCGGCCCGATGCCAAGCCTGCGCCGCTTCCGCACCGCCATCACCGTCAACGACCTCAAGGACACGATCGGGCGCTATCTCGGCGTGGAGCGCACCGAGCGCTCCTTCCAGTCGTTCGAAAAGACCAACGGAACCTCGCTGCACGGCAATGAGCAGGCGAGCATGGACGTCATCCGCTTCTCCGAGCAATTGCTCGCCAGCGCCGTCGGTTCCTCGTCGGCGCGGCTGATCCTGTCGCTGCTGTTTCGGCGCCACGACCGCGAATCCCGAGATGCCTTCCGCTTGCTCGACGACGCCACCGAGGCGCTGCAGCACAACCGCGACCTGTTGCAGATCGCGCTCGACCAGATGGAACAGGGCATCACCGTCTTCGACCGCGATTTCCGCCTGATCTGCTGGAACCGCCAGTACCGGGCGCTGTTCGACCTGCCCGACGAGATGGGCCAGGTCGGCGTCTCGCTCGACCGCATCCTGCGCCATCTCGCCGAACGCGGTGACATCCCCGCCGATCAGCGTGTGGCCATGCTCAACCGGCTGACCAGTTTCGTCAGCCCATGGCAGATGGAACTGAAAACCTCGGGCCGCATCCTGGAGCTGCGCTCCAACCCGATGCCGGACGGCGGCATCGTCGCCACCTATGCCGACATTTCCGGGCGCGTCGAGCAGGACCTGGCGCTGAAGCGTGCCAATGAATCGCTGGAGCAGCGCGTCAAGACCCGCACCATCGAGTTGACCCGGGTCAACGAGGAGTTGACCCGGGTCAATGAGGAGCTGGCGCAGGCGCAGATGCTGGCCGAGGAGGCCAATCTCGGCAAGACGCGCTTCCTCGCCGCCGCCGGCCACGACATCCTGCAGCCGCTCAACGCCGCCCGGCTCTATTGCTCCTCGCTGATCGAGAAGGCCGGCAAAGGGCCTGCCGGCAAGGCCGCCGTGAACATCGAATCCTCGCTGGAATCGGTCGAGACCATCCTCGGCGCCGTGCTCGACATCTCCCGCCTCGACGCCGGCGCGATGAAGCCGGACGATACCGCCTTCAACCTCGACGGATTGCTGCGCCAGATCGGCAACGACTTCCGGCCGCTCGCCGCCGAGAAGAAGCTCGCGCTGACCATCATGCCGTCATCGCTGACAGTGACGACGGACCGCAATCTGCTGCGCCGCCTGATCCAGAATCTCGTCTCCAACGCCATCAAATACACGCGCCACGGCCGCGTGCTGGTTGGCGTCAGACGGCGCGGCGATTTGGCCGAGATCCAGGTGATCGACACCGGCATCGGCATCGCCGGCGACAAGCTGAACACCGTCTTTCGCGAATTCACCCGGCTCGACGAGGGCGCGCGCGAGGCCGAGGGCCTCGGTCTCGGCCTCTCCATCGTCGACCGCATCGCCCGGGTGCTGCGGCTGGAGATCCGGATCTTTTCCAATCCTGGCAAGGGCACGCGCTTCTCCGTCATCCTGCCCGTGGCGGCCGTGCAGGAACCGCGACGCGAGATCGACGCCAGGGTTCCTGCCCGCGCGACGGCTTCGCTGGCCGGGCTGCACGTGCTGTGCATCGACAACGACGCCCGTATCCTCGAAGGCATGCGGCTCCTGCTCGAAGGCTGGGGTTGCAACGTCGACACCGTGTCCAGTTCAAAGGATCTGGAGACCGCGAAGATACACCGCCCGGACATCGTCCTTGCCGACTACCATCTCGACGGCGAAACCGGCCTCGATATCATCGTCAGGCTGCGCGCGATCCATGGCGACACCCTGCCGGCCGTGCTGGTCACCGCAGACCGCTCCAATGAGGTGCGCACGGCCGCCGGCGGGCTCGAGATTGCGGTGATCAACAAACCGCTCAAACCAGCGGTGCTGCGCTCCATGATGGCCAGGGTCAGGCCGCTGGCACCGGCGGCCGAATAGCATCAAGGGCGCCCGGTCTCAGCCCTAGTGTCCGAGGGGGAGTCCTAAGCCGGTCCGTCGACCATCTGGGAACTGCGGAACCGAGGCCGTCCGGCATTGCCCGCCACAGGCGGACGATGCTCGCGAAAGGCCATTGCAAGCGTCCTCAGCGCCTCGCGGGACTTGGCGTCCGTCAGCGTCGAAAGCAGCACGATCTCGGAAGGCGGCAGCGCCGGCAGCCCGAATTTCCGGCTGACCTCGATGGTGCCGGACGGGGCAAGCCGGCAGGAAAATACCGAGGCTGCGAGGCCGGCCGAGACGGCTTCGGCAACGGCGAAGGAGCCGCAGCCGAGGAACACCTCCGTCCACGGTATTCCGACAGCGTCGAGCGCGCGGGTGGTGATGTTACGAATACCGCAGGATGGCGAGGATGCCGCCAGGCGCAGCGGCTCGTCGGCCCGGTGGACGAAGTCGGGCGCGGCGTACCAGCCGAAATGTTCGGGCGCCAGCACTTCACCATCGCGCCGGTCGTCCTCCCGGCGGATGATCGCCGCGTCGATCTCACCGCGATCGAAAGCGTCCAGCAGGTCGCGCGAATCATCGAGCCGCACTTCGATGGTGAGCGCCGGGTCATGCGCATTGAGCCGCGCCAGCAATGTCGGGACTTCCGCGCCCCCGACATGGGTGGCGATGCCCAGTGTGAAGCGGCGGCGCACCGAAGACAGGCTGGCAATGGCGCGATCGTGTGCCGCGAGGAAGTCGCGTGCGGGCTGGAGAAACACCGCGCCCTGCGCCGACAAGCGCACCAGCCGAGGCGTGCGCTCGATCAATTTCTTGCCGACGCGCTCTTCCAGCCGCTTCAGCTTCACGCTGATTGCCCCTTGCGTGCTGCCAAGAGCCTCTGCCGCACGCGTAAAGCTCTGA
>NZ_RZOL01000150.1:0-13799 GCF_004022985.1 Mesorhizobium sp. M7A.F.Ca.ET.027.02.1.1
AAACAAGATACCACCGGCAATCAGGGTGCGGGCGGCAATGAAGGTGACCGGCGTCGAAACCATCCCGCCGGTCACCTTCATTGCCGCCCGCACCCTGATTGCCGGTGGTATCTTGTTTGCCATCCTCCGCTGGCGCGGGCTCGCCATGCCGGGCGATGCGGCAAGCTGGCGCCGCTTCGCCTTCCAGGCCTGCCTCAACAGCGTCATCCCGTTCACCCTGATCGCCGCGGCGGAACGTTCGGTCGATGCCGGCCTCGCCACCATCCTGAACGCGACCTCGCCGATCTTCACCTTCCTCTTGACAGCGCTCATCACCCGCCACGAGCCGGTCACGGTGCGGAAGCTGATTGGCGTCGGCGCCGGCATTGCCGGCATCTGTCTCATCATAGGCACGCAGGCACTGGGTGGTCTCGGTCACGAGTTGTGGGCGCAGTTGGCCATCGTAGCGGCAACAATCTGCTATGCCGGGGCCGCCATTTTCGGCCGCGGCTTCAAGGGTCTCGATCCGATGCTGCCTGCCGCCGGTTCGATGCTGTGCGGCGCCGTCATCCTCGTGCCCCTCAGTCTGGTGTTCGACCAGCCGTGGACGCTGGCGCCTTCGGCCGCATCGATTCTGGCCCTGCTCGGCCTGTCGGTGTTTTCCACCGCATTGGCCTTCGTCATCTATTTCCGCCTCATCCACACGTTGGGTTCGGTCGGCACCACCTCGCAGGCCTATCTGCGGGTGCCGATCGGCGTCGGCATCGGCGCCCTTTTCCTCGGCGAAAGCCTGGGCTCGACGGCATGGCTGGGCATGGGGTTTGTCGTGGCTGGGGTCGCCGCCATGACCATTCCGGTTCGAAAGCCAGCATTTGCGCGGTAGAGCAATTCCAGGACAAGTGTGAAGCGGTTTTCCCGGGAAAAGCGCATAGCGCTCTCCCCTTGGGGACTGCGTTAAAGCAAAAGAACCGGCCTGCTTGCGCTCATGCCGTGCTCTGCTTATCTCGGAAGTATCCGCCTTTTCGACGGTGTCTGGTGTGACCTGGGGGTAAAGCACGGTGATTTTCGACGCTGCCCGCACTGCGGCCCTCGAGCTGCTCTCGCCTCCCTTTCGGGCCGTGTTCCTCAAGACATTGGGTCTGACGCTGCTGGCGCTTGTCGCCTTGTGGTTCGGCCTGACCAGCCTCGTCGAGTGGCTCGCCCTGCCGTGGCTGCAGACGCTGTTGCCCGGCATACCGTCCTGGGCCGGCTGGCTGGGTGGCATCATCGCCGCGATAGCGCTTGCCTTCGGCATGGCATTGCTCATCGCGCCGGTGACGGCTGTTGTCGCCGGCCTGTTCCTCGACGATATCGCCGAAGTGGTCGAGCGCACCGACTATCCCGGCGATCCGACCGGTCGCGCCATGCCGGCGCTGCGCTCGCTGGTGCTGTCGGCGCGATTCCTCGCCGTCGTCATTCTCGGCAACATCGTCGCCCTGCTGCTTCTGCTGGTGCCGGGCGTCAACATAGCCGCCTTCTTTATCGTCAACGGCTATCTGCTCGGGCGCGAGTTCTTCGAATTCGCTGCCATGCGCTTTCGCGGGGAAGAAGAGGCCAGGGCCTTACGCAGGCACTATGCCGGCACGGTGTTCCTCGCCGGGCTGCTCATCGCGGCTTTCGTCGCCGTGCCGTTGCTCAACCTGCTGACGCCGCTCTTCGCCGCCGCCGTGATGGTGCATCTGCACAAGGCGATCTCGGTGCGGGAAGTGGCTCGCTCCTCGCGCCGCTGAGCATTTTCTTCAGCGCAACAGGAATCCGCGTCCGAGCTCGTCGTCCGCTTCGACGATAAACTCCGTCCTGCCACTATAATAGGCGCGGCCGCCGACGCGGGCGATGATCGCCCCGTGCGGGCCAGCCTTCGCCGTCCGCACCACGGCTCCCGAAAAACGCGAGCCGGCAATGCTTTCGAACATACGCGTCTGCCCGATCGCGATCTCGCCCTTGGCATGCATGGCCGCCAGCCTTGCGGTGACGCCGGACCCGGTCGGCGAGCGGTCGACCTCCGCCTCGGCGAAGACGCAGATGTTCTTGGTCACCCCATCGGAAAAAGCATCGCGGCCATCGGTCAGGATGGTGCCGTAGAGGAAGGCAAGGTCGCCGTGGTCGGGATGCGACAGCGGAAATTCGGCCTTGAGCCTGTCCGTCAGCGCGGTTGCCGCATCGACGAAATCGCGCACCCGGCTTTTGCCGAATTCGAGCCCGAATTGGTGACAATCGGCCAGCGCGTAGAAAGCGCCGCCATAGGCGACGTCGAAGCCGATCGTGCCGTGGCCCGCCAGCTCTATCGTCTGCCCGCCGGCGAACAGGAACGCCGGCACGCTTTCGAACGACACCGCACCGGCCTTGCCGTCCCTGACCTCGACCGAGGCGACGACCAGCCCGCACGGCGCCTCGATATTGACTGTCGTGATTGGTTCCTGTTTCGCCACCAATCCTTCATCTACGGCGTAGCGGCCGAGCGCGACGATGGCGTGGCCGCACATCGTCGAATAGCCCTCATTGTGCATGAACAGCACGGCGAGGTCGGCGCCGGGCAGGTCGGGTTCGACCAGCAGGGCGCCATACATGTCGTAATGGCCGCGCGGCTCGAACATCAGGATCTTCCTGAGATGATCGAGATGGTCGCGCACATAGGCGCGCTTTTCCAGGATCGTGCCCTTGGGGACACTGGGATAGCCGCCGGTGACGATCCTGAGCGGCTCGCCGCCGGTATGCATATCGACGACGGTAAGCGTCATGCGATGGGCCCCGTTCAAGCTGAAGACTTGCCGAAGAGGGCTTGCAATTTGCCGAACGGCATGGCGGCGCGGGTGAAGCCGAAGGTGCCGTCCTGCTGGATCTCGCGCGCCGCCGTTTCCAGCATGCCATAGGCGAAATTGGTCAGCCACGGCCCGAGCGAGATGCGCTTGACGCCGGCCATGGCGAGGTCGGCGATGGTGAAGCCAGGCTTTGCCATGACATTGACCGGCTTGTTGACCGCCGAGCAGAGCGTGCGGATCATCTCGACGTCGCCGATGCCGGGCGCATAGAGCACGTCGGCGCCGGCCTTCTCGAAGGCCTGCAGCCGCTTGATGGTGTCGTCGAGGTCGGACTTGCCCCACAGGAAATTCTCCGCCCGCGCGGTGAAGACGAAATCGCGCTTCAGCGCCCGCGCCGCCTCCGCCGCCGCCGCAACGCGCTCGACGGCGTGCGCGAAATCATAGATCGGCTTGTCCGGATCGCCGGTGTGGTCCTCGATCGAGCATCCGGCAAGGCCGGCCGCTTCCGCCGCGAAGACGGTTTCGGCGGCCTGCTCGGCGCTGTCGCCCTTGCCTTTCTCGAGGTCGGCGGAGACAGGCAGGCTGGTCGCCGCCGTCACCTCGCGGCAATGGTGGATCATCTGGTCGAAGGTCACGGCGCCATCCGGCAGGCCGCGTGAAAAAGCAAAGCCGGCGCTGGTCGTCGCCAGCGCCGTGAAACCGAACGAGGCCAGCAGCTTCGTCGTGCCAATATCCCAGGGATTGGGCATGACGAAGGTCGAGGCATGCAGGTCGCGAAAGATCTTGCCCTTGTCCATGGTAGTTCCCCCATCATGTGCGGTGTGGCTAAGCGGATTTTATCCTGCCCGATTTGACCGGGCAAACGAATGCGGTTGGTTCAGAAGCGATTGGCGTTCTCTCCTGCCAATTTGTCCAGCGCGTCGGAATCCTTGGTGTAGCGCGATGTCTTCTTGTCCCAGTGATAGGTGACGGAAATCTCGTGGGACTCTGGTCTGGGCGGAGTGTCGTCACAGCTTTCGCCGTTCAGCACAGTAGAGTCGGTCACGGTCACCTTGATGGCGGCATAAGGCTGGCCGTCGCCTACGGTCTGCAAAGTCACGTCCTGCTTGCGGCTGTAGGCGCACAGGTTTTCGTCGAACGTATAGATCATGTCGATCGGTTCGAACTTGTCGTCGCGGATCATGATCAGCGGCGTGATCACATAGTTCTGGCTCGAATTGAAATGCGCGCTCATGGTGATGAGGACGTCATCGTTGGCGCTGACCGAAAGTCTGCCCGGCTCGTGGAAATAGGTGCCGCGGTCGAGCGCGACATTGACGGCGTCGAGCAGCTTTGGCTTGGCCGTGATGTCGTAGAGCGCCAGCACCGCATAGCCTTCGGCGCTGTCGGGAGAATCGCCAAGGTCGAACAGCATGGTCAGCCGATCCTTGCCGCCGGCCTTGATGGCGAGCACCGCGGCATTGGAAAAGCCCGAAGTCTCGGGCGGCGAACCGCCGCTGTCCGGTCCCTCGATATGACGCATCTCGATCGGCAACCCACCCCTATAGAAGCCGTCCTTGTCCGCAGCGAGGTCCGGAATGACCATCCTCGCGAGGTCGAGATAGGTGACATCCGTGCGGCCGGGCAGAGCGCTGCCGAGCTCCGGAAAGCTGATGGCTTGCGCGCCGGCCGCGGTCCATAGAAACGGCGCCAGCATCAAGGCGAGGATGAGGCGGAGCAGGCTGGGGTTCATGCGTGGCCTCGAGTTGGCGGCGCCAAGCTAGCACGGACAATCGAGGCGTACAGCTGCAGGCTGAAGATCAGGTCAGTGGATCGGCACCAGCCCGGCCAGCTCGCGCATGTCGTCGAACAGGATGCCGCCGGCCTGGATCAGGCCGGCGCGGTCGGAATAGGGATCGGCATGGTAGGAAAACACCCGCATGCCGGCGGCGATCCCGGCCTGCGTGCCGGCGACGCTGTCCTCGATGACGATGCAGTCGGCAGGCGCGAAGCCCATGGTCTTGGCCGCATGCAGGAACAGGTCCGGGAACGGCTTGCCACGGCTGACCATGGTCGAGGAAAACATCGCGTGTTCGAACAGCGGCAGCAGCCCGGTCTGGCCAAGCGTGATGTGCATCTTCGACACCCGGGCCGAGGTGGCGACGCAATAGGCGATACCGGCTGAACGCACGGCTTCGACGAACTCGCGGACGTAGGGGATCGCTTCGACGCCGTGGGCAAACAGGTCCGGCAGGCCTGCGTTCCAGCGATCGACGAAACCGGCGCCGAGCCTGACGCTGGTCTCTTCTTGGATCTCTTTCTGCACCGACGCCATGCTGCGGCCGGAGAAATTCTTGCGGCAATATTCGAAGCTTGTCGGATAGCCGGCAGCGGTCAGCCATTCGGCGAGACGCCGATTGGCCAAATTCTCTGTATCGACCAGGATCCCGTCGCAGTCGAAGATGACAAGCTTAGGCAGTTCAGGCATCAGGCGGTGCCGGTCGATCCGAACCCGCCCGCGCCACGCGCCGTACCACCGGCCAGACTGCGCTCTTCCACGGTCGCCTGGGCCACCGCAGCGAAGATGATCTGGGCGACGCGCATGCCGCGCGTCACGGCAAAGTCTTCATCGCCGAGATTGATCAGCAGCACCTTCACCTCGCCGCGATAGTCGCTATCGATGGTGCCGGGCGTGTTGAGGACGGTCAGGCCGTGCTTGAAAGCAAGTCCGGAGCGGGGCCGCACCTGGCCCTCCATGCCTTCCGGAATTTCCAGGATCAGCCCGGTCGGCACCAGAGCGCGCTTTCCCGGAAGGATCAGCAGCGGCCGGTCGTCCGGCACAGCGGCGCGCAGATCCATGCCGGCGGCACCAGTGCTTTCATAGGCGGGAAGGGGAAGTCCTTCAGCATGCGGCAACCTGACGAAGCCGACGGTCGGACCGATGACGGAGGAAGTTTGAAGGGCTGCGCGCATAAAATCGATCCTATCGGCGCGAACGGCGATTCGGTCAACTCGACTGTAATTCTATCAACGGCTTTCTTTTGGGCGGCACGATGGCCGGTCCGGTAGTTTGTCGCCTAACTGTTCGAATTTCGATATGTTGGCCGCATGGATAATCAGGCCGATGACCAACCCGACATCTTAGCCCTATTGAGAAGCACTGCAGAGTCTAGCAAGCGTCTCGCTGAGGCCATGTTGAAGGCCTATGCAGCAAACGCTTTGCCAGAACCAGCGACGCCGGACGATATCGCTCATTGGAAACAGGTTTTGGTGGATGCCAAGTCAGAATTGCTAAGGCTACACGAGGCCCACCGGACCTAAAGACCAGAAGCGCCCAGTTCATACCGAGACACTACCCAATCCCACATGCGCTGCCCCTAACGCAGTTCCATCGGAACGACGGTCGTTTCCTTGATTTCCTCCATCACGAACGACGCGGAAACGTCCGACAGCGCCACCTTGGCAATCAGCCGCTGATAGAGCCGGTCATAGGCCTTCACGTCGGCGACGCGGGCGCGCAAGACATAATCGAGGTCGCCGGACATGCGGTAGACGCCGATGATCTCGGGAAAGCCGGTCACCGCCGCCCGGAACTTCTGCAGCCACTCCGGATCGTGGTTGGACGTGCGGATCAGGATGAAGACGGAAAGGCCAAGCCCGAGCTTTTCGGCATCGACCAGCGCCACCCTGCCGGTGATGACACCAGCCTCTTCCAGCCGCCTCACTCGGCGCCAGCAGGCATTGCGCGACAGCGCCACCCGTTCCGACAGCTGGTCGACCGACAGCGTGCCGTCGCGTTGCAGCTCAGTGAGCAATTTCCGGTCGATTTCGTCAATTTCCAGCGTCATGTGGGATGTTTGTCCCAAGGATCACCGAAATACAAGGACATTTTGAGACCGATGAACCGGCGAAGCGTGTCAGGATACTCATATCAGGAACTTGAAGCGCTGAAGGGGAACCAGCATGTCGGTCGCCAAGATTTTCACCTCTCACCCGGCCAAGGTCGGCGAAACCTATTTCAGCCACATGGGCTTTGCCGCCTGGTTTTCGTCGCGCCTGTTGATGGCGGCTTGTGCTGCGCTCGTTCATGCTTTCTTGCCATTTCTGTTTGAAACTACCGCCAGCCGAATCGTTCGCGAGCTTTACGAGCGGACGCACAACAGAGACACACACGCGATCAAGGAGCCTGCGGCTCTTATGGATCGCGCCTAGAGGACGACAGAAGCGATGTGCCGGTGGGCGGCCTATCTCGGTGAAGCGGTCTTTCTCGAAGACATCCTCACGGCGCCCTGTCACTCGCTGATCGCCCAGAGCCATTGCGCCCAGGAAGCGAAATCGCCGACCAATGGCGACGGCTTCGGCCTTGCCTGGTATGGCGACCGCCCAGAGCCGGGTCTCTATCGCGATATCCTGCCGGCCTGGTCCGATCCCAATCTGAAAAGCCTGTGCCGGCAGATCAAATCCGGCCTGTTCCTCGCCCATGTACGGGCGTCCACCGGCGGCGCCACCAGCCGCATGAATTGCCATCCGTTCATCTCCGGCGCCTGGTCGTTCATGCACAACGGCCAGATCGGCGGCTTCGAGAAGATCCGCCGCGCGCTGGAGAATTCGCTGTCAGACGCCGTCTTCGACCAGCGCGAAGGCACCACCGATTCCGAACTCTTTTTCCTGCTGATGATCGACGAAGGGTTGGCCGGCGATCCGCAAGGCGCGGTGTCCCGCGCCACTAGCCGCGTGCTCGAAGCCTCGCGCCGCGCCGGCCTCGAACCAGCGCTGAAGCTCACCGCCGCCTTCTCGGATGGACAGGCGCTGCATGCGGTGCGCTATGCCACCGACGCCCACGCGCCGACGCTCTACACCTCCGTCTTGCGCAAGGGCGGCGGCCGCTGCATCGTGTCCGAGCCGTTCGACCGCGAGGGCGGCGACTGGCAGGCGATCCCGCCATCGAGTTTTGTCACGATGACGCGGGACGGCATCAGCATTCGCCCGTTTGCTCCAGCGGCGGCAAAGCTGGCGCTGGTCGGGTAAGTTTCTTCGCCGGATCGCAAATGCTGCAAAGTCGCGGGCCAGCGCCCCCTCTGTCCTGCCGGACATCTCCCCCTCAAGTGGGGAGATTGGCAGCTTCGCCCACCGCGCGTTCTTGCAACGTTGAAGATTGGCGAAAGCCGTGACGCTATCCAATCTCCCCACTTGAGGGGGAGATGGCCGGCAGGCCAGAGGGGGGCGCCGTAGAGTGCCGACATCGGCAGCACAACTTCGATCAAGCACTAGCGAATACCGAATGCTCAACTCCGCTTGAAATCGCGCCGCGTTCCGCCAATTGGTCAGGCACGCGCGGCTAAGCCGGAGCATTCCTCATGGACATCGTCTTCTCCTCAACCGTCGATCTCGCTGCAGCCATCGCCAAGCGCAAAATCTCCGCCGTGGAAGCACTCGACGCCTATCTGGCGCAAATCGATGCGCACAACCATGCGGTGAATGCCGTCATCTCGCTCGACAGGGAAGGCGCCCGCGAGCGTGCCAAGAAGGCGGACGCTGCCCAGGCGCGCGGCGCCGCACCCGGACCTCTGCATGGCGTGCCGTTCACGCTGAAAGACATGCACGAAACGTCAGGCATAAGGACCACGGTCGGCTTCCCGCCCTTTGCCGACTATGTCGCCAAGCAGGACAGCCCGGTCGTCATCAGACTGAAAGCGGCCGGCGGCGTGCTGATGGCCAAGACCAATGTCGCGGCCATGCTTTCGGACTGGCAATCGAACAACCCGCTGTTCGGCCGCACCAACAATCCATGGAATCTCCAGCGCACGGCGGGAGGCTCCAGCGGAGGCGCGGCAGCGGCAATTTGCTTGGGGATGACGCCGTTCGACGTGGGCACAGACATGCAGGATTCGATCCGGCTGCCGGCCGCCTTTTGCGGTGTTTATGGCTTGAAGCCGACGGAGCATCGTGTCTCGCTGGCCGGTGCCTTCCCCGATCCCGGCGGTGCCGCGCGCAGCGTGCGGCTGATGTCCTGCCTCGGGCCGTTGGCGCGCAGCGTGCAAGATTTGGCGCTGATTTATCAAATCATCGCCGGCCCGGATGGAAGCGACACCGATCTTGCTCCGGTGCCGGTCCAGGATATGCCGAAGCTCGACCCTAGGACATTGCGCATCGCCTTCGCGCCGTCCTTTCCCGGCTTTCCGGTGGCCGGCGACATCAGCGCCGCGGTCGAAAACCTCGCAAGGCAGCTGCAATCGGCCGGTGCCCTCGTTGAGGAGGCAAAACTGCCGAAACTCGATCTGCACCACGATCTGGAGCAGGGCGGCGCGCTGATCGGCATGATGCTGGAGGCCGCCCAGCCGGAGTCGCCGGAGAACCCGACACCGGTCTCGCATTGGTTCGAGGCACTCGCCCGCCGCGACAGGTCCATTCTCGCCTGGGACCGGTTTTTCGAAAACCATGACGCGCTGCTCTGCCCGGTCGCCATGACTTCCGCCTTCCCGCATTGCGAGCCGGGCACGCCGATCACGGTCGACGGCAAGGAGCAGAGCTACTGGATGCTGCCGGCCTATGGCGCCGTCTTCAACTACAGCGGCCATCCGGCGCTTTCCATCCCATGCGGACAGGGCAGCGAGGGCTTGCCGATCGGCTTGCAACTGGTCGGCAAACGCTGGTCGGAGTCACAGCTGCTCGGCATCGCCAGGGCAATCGAACCACTGACCGGCGGCTTTCGGCGTCCGCCCGCCTATTGAGCGAAACGCGACAATCCATAAGGGGCAAGTAAGGGGTCGCGCTCGCCGTCGAGGATTTCCCGAGCGGCGAACAGGCCGATGGCCGGCGCCAACGTGATGCCGGAATGCATGACGGCGACATAGACACCGTCCAAGCCCTCGGCGCGGCCAATGATCGGAAAGCCGTCGATCGGCGTCGGCCGGTAGCCGACCGTGTGGAAATCGAGTTCCAACCCATCGCTGTCGCGCAGCATGGCCTTCATGGCCGCAAACAGGGCGTGGGCGGTGGCTTCGGCATCCATGCCCGGATCGGCTCCGCCAAAATCCGAGCCGGCGATGATGCGGCCTTCCGCCGTCTGGCGCATGTGCAGCCGCTCGGCCAGCACCAGCCCGTTGAGCAGCTTTTCGTGCGGTCGCGAATGGACGATCAGGCCGGGCGGCGTTTCGATCGGCAGGTTGATCCCGGCGGTCGCGGCGATCTCCGGCGAGCCAACGCCGGCCGCGACCACCACCTCGTCCGATGCAATCAGGCCATGCGATGTGTCGACACCGGTGATCCTGCCGCCGGTCTGGACCAGGGCCGTCACCGTGCTGGAGATGGTCTTCGCGCCATGTCGCTTCGCGTCTGCCAATAGGGCACGGACGGCGGCCACGGGCTCTGCGACACCTTCTTCGGCAACATGCAGGGCAAAATCCGGAAGCTCGGTGAGATTAGGTTCGATGCGCGCTGCACCGGCGCGGTCGACTTGGCTGATGCCATAGCCCCAGGCGGAATGTTCCGTGGCGTAGGTTTCCATGTCGGCCGCCGGTAGGTCCCAGCACAGGCCGCCGCACCAGATAAGCGGCAGGTCGGGCAGGTCCTGCGCCAGCCGCGACCATTCGGCCATGGCGCGGGTGCGCAGCCGGAAATAGGGCTCCGGATTGCCCCAGCTGGCGTTGATCCAGGCGAACGAATTTGGCGTCGCCACCCCACCGGCAGCACTGTCGGCAATCACCGTCACTTGCGCACCCGCTCTGCTCAGATGCCAGGCGGTGGAGGCACCGATGATGCCGGCGCCGATGACGATTACTTGTTTCGCCGCAGTCATGCTTGCTCCTCTTCCTCGTCATCCGGAGGGATGTTCATCCAGTGCCATCCCGGCAGCCGCTTGCCAACATCGCGCAGCGTAAAATATGCGGCAATGCACTGGCCGGAGCCACAGCACGACTGAGCTGTATGCTCTGACGGTGAGGCGGCGATCAGCAGCGCCCGAGCCGCCGGACCGGTCGACAGGCCGGCACTGCGCTGCTAGAAGCCCGGCCTGTCACACGGAAATCCCAGAGAATGCCCGAAGCAATAGAAGAAGAAGTGGCACGCCGCCGCACCTTCGCGATCATCGCGCACCCGGACGCCGGCAAGACGACGCTCACCGAAAAGCTGCTGCTGTTCGGCGGCGCCATCCAGCTCGCCGGCGAGGTCAAGGCCAAGAAGGACAAGATCCAGACGCGGTCCGACTGGATGAAGATCGAGCGCGAGCGCGGCATCTCGGTCGTCACCTCGGTGATGACCTTCGAGTATGAGGACAATGTCTTCAACCTGCTCGACACGCCCGGCCACGAGGATTTCGCCGACGACACCTACCGCACGCTGTCGGCGGTCGACTCGGCGGTCATGGTCATCGATGCCGCCAAGGGCATCGAGCCGCGCACACTGAAACTGTTCGAAGTCTGCCGGCTGCGCGACATTCCGATCATCACCTTCATCAACAAGATGGACCGCGAAAGCCGCGATCCGTTCGAGATTTTGGACGAGATCGAACAGAAGCTGGCGCTGGATACTGCCCCCGTCACCTGGCCGATCGGCCGCGGCAAGAATTTTGCCGGCACCTATCATCTGGCGCTGAATGCCGTGCGCAGGGGCGACGCGGAGAAAGAACGCACGCCGGTCAACGGTCCCGATTCCAACCGCGTTGCCGGCCTGCTGCCGGAAAACGAGCGCGAAGCCTTCATCGAGGAACTGGAGCTCGCGCGAGAAGCGTGCAGACCCCTTGATATAGAAGCCTTCCGCGAGGGCCATCTGACGCCGGTCTATTTCGGTTCGGCGCTGCGCAATTATGGCGTCCGCGACCTGATCGAGGCGCTCGGTGCTTTTGGACCGCCGCCGCGCGCGCAGGAGGCGGACACCCGCAAGGTCGAGGCGACCGAGGAGAAGATGACGTCGTTCGTCTTCAAGATCCAGGCCAACATGGATCCCAACCATCGCGACCGCATCGCCTTCGTCCGCGTCTGCTCCGGCAAGCTCGAGCGCGGCATGAAAGCCAAGCTGGTGCGCACGGGAAAACCGATGTCGTTGTCGGCGCCGCAGTTCTTCTTTGCCCGCACCCGCGTCACCGCTGACGAGGCCTTTGCCGGTGATGTCGTCGGCATCCCCAACCATGGCACGCTGCGCATCGGCGACACGCTGACCGAAGGCGAGGAGATACTGTTCCGCGGCGTTCCGAATTTCGCCCCGGAAATCCTGCGTCGTGTGCGCCTCGGCGACGCGATGAAGGCGAAAAAACTCAAGGAAGCGCTGCACCAGATGGCAGAGGAGGGCGTCGTGCAGCTGTTTTCGCCGGAGGATGGCTCGCCGGCCATCGTCGGCGTCGTCGGCGCGCTGCAGCTCGACGTGCTGAAGGAACGGCTGAACTTCGAATACACGCTGCCGGTCGAATTCGAGATGTCGCGCTTTTCCGTGTGCCGCTGGATCTCCGCCGACGACAAGGCCGAGACGCTTCGCTTCATCGAGGCGCATCGCGGTGACATCGCCCGCGACCTCGACAATGATCCGGTGTTCCTCGCCCAGCACGCTTTCTCGCTGAACTACGAAGCGGAACGCTGGAAGGCGATCACGTTTGCCACGATCAAGGATTATCAGGTCCGCGACAAGGCGGCGGCGTAGGCGCCAGTTTTCCCTTCTCCCCGTTCACGGGGAGAAGGTGCCCGAAGGGCGGATGAGGGGCAGCGCCGACCCTCGACTATCCTCTCGCCGCTTCCTCGATCCTGGCGATGTCGATCTTGCTCATCTGCATCATCGCCGACATCACGCGGCCGGCCTTGGCCCGGTCCGGATCCAGAAGCAGGCGCGGCAGCTGCTCCGGCACGACCTGCCAGGAGACGCCGAATTTATCCTTCAGCCAGCTGCATTGCGACGGTTGGCCGCCACCTTCGATGAGCTTGTCCCAGAAGTAATCCACCTCTTCCTGCGTCTTGCAGTCGATCGACTGCGACATCGCCTCGGTGTGCTTGAACTGCGGTCCACCATTGAGCGCCTGGAATTGCACCCCGTCGAGTTCGAACGTGGTCACCAGCACCTTGCCTTCATCGGCGTGGCCTTCGGGCCAGCGCATTACGCTCAGCACCTTCGAATTCTTGAAGATGGAGACGTAGAAATTCATGGCCTCTTCGGCCTGGCCGTCGAACCACAGGCAGGTGGTGATCTTTTGCATGTCGTGCTCCTCGGGTTGTTTTGGTTGCGTTACGGCGAAACGGCTGACTCCGAACGTGGTGCCATTTCCATGTCGTCTGCCTAAGGACGGGCATGCAGTGCGCCATCCGACAGCGCTACGCATTTTTTTTGAGAGAATCTGGCGCATTGCAAAATTGTGGCCAGACCGGGCTTGCGCGTCTATAACGCCTGCGGTCCGAATTCAGCTCCGCCGCGCCATGCCTGGCTGTGGCCAGCCACCAAGGAAAAAACATGCCTGCCTATCGCTCCCGCACCACCACACATGGCCGCAACATGGCCGGCGCTCGCGGCCTCTGGCGCGCCACCGGCATGAAGGACAGCGATTTCGGCAAGCCGATCATCGCGGTGGTCAACTCCTTCACCCAGTTCGTGCCGGGCCATGTCCATCTGAAGGATCTCGGCCAACTGGTGGCGCGCGAGATCGAGAAGGCCGGCGGCGTCGCCAAAGAATTCAACACCATCGCCGTCGACGACGGCATCGCCATGGGCCATGACGGCATGCTCTATTCGCTGCCGTCGCGCGAGCTGATCGCCGATTCCGTCGAATACATGGTCAACGCTCACTGTGCCGACGCCATGGTCTGCATCTCCAATTGCGACAAGATCACGCCCGGCATGCTGATGGCATCATTGCGCCTCAACATCCCTACCGTCTTCGTTTCCGGCGGTCCGATGGAAGCCGGCAAGGTGGTGCTCGCCGGCAAGACGCAGGCGCTCGACCTGGTCGATGCCATGGTGGCGGCCGCCGACGACAGGGTCTCCGACGAGGACGTCAAGGTCATCGAGCGCTCGGCCTGCCCGACCTGCGGCTCCTGCTCGGGCATGTTCACTGCCAATTCGATGAAC
>NZ_RZOL01000151.1:0-13730 GCF_004022985.1 Mesorhizobium sp. M7A.F.Ca.ET.027.02.1.1
AGCGTACGCTGGTCATCAATTCGATGTCCAAAAGCCACGGCATGACCGGCTGGCGCATGGGCTGGCTGACGGGACCGGAGGAGATGATCACGCTCATGATCAATCTCAATCTGGTGACGACCTACGGCCTGCCGGCCTTCATCTCGATCGCCTGTTCCGAGGCGCTGGAGAACCGTTACGGCGTCAAGGAGATCGCCGAACGTTACGCGGCACGCCGCACCGTCTTGCTCGACGCCGTGCGGGGCATGAACGACGTGACCGTGCGCGGTTCGGAGGGCGGCATGTATGTCATGCTCGACATCTCGGCCGTCGAACCGGACGATGAGAAATTCGCCTGGGCCCTGCTCGACAAGGAAAAGGTCGGCGTCATGCCCGGCTCCAGCTTCGGCGAGGCGGCCGCCGGCCACATTCGCATCAGTCTCTGCCAGCCCGAACCGGTGCTGCAGGAAGCTGCACTCCGTCTGCGCCGCTTTGCTTCCAGCTACCGTCGCGAGGCAGCATGACCGCCAAGGCAGTTCCCGCCAAAGCAAGGGCGGTCATCATCGGCGGCGGCGTTTCCGGCTGTTCGGTCGCCTATCACCTGGCCAAGCTTGGCTGGACCGATATCGTGCTTCTCGAACGCAAACAGCTGACGTCGGGCACGACATGGCATGCCGCCGGCCTGATCGGCCAGCTGCGCGGCTCGCAGAACATGACGCGGCTGGCGAAATATTCCGCCGACCTCTACGTCAAGCTGGAAGCCGAGACCGAGGTCGGCACCGGCATGCGCCAGGTCGGTTCGATCACCGTGGCGGTGACCGAGGAGCGCAAGCACGAGATCTACAGGCAAGCATCGCTGGCGCGTGCCTTCGATGTCGATGTCCGCGAGATTTCGCCCAGGGAAGTCAGCGAGATGTACCCGCATCTCAATGTTTCCGATGTCGTCGGCGCCGTGCATCTGCCGCTCGACGGCCAGTGCGACCCCGCCAATATCGCCATGGCCCTGGCCAAGGGCGCGCGCCAGCGCGGCGCCACCATCGTCGAGAATGTCAAGGTCACCAAGGTCCACAGCAAGGCCGGCCGCGTCACCGGCGTGTCCTGGGCGCAAGGCGAAGAGCAAGGCACGATCGAGGCCGACATCGTCGTCAACTGCGCCGGCATGTGGGCCCGCGAACTGGGAGCGCAGAACGGCGTCACCATACCGCTGCACGCCTGCGAGCATTTTTACCTCGTCACCGAACCGATCCCCGGCCTCACCCGTCTGCCGGTGCTGCGCGTGCCCGATGAGTGCGCCTACTACAAGGAAGACGCCGGCAAGATGATGCTGGGCGCCTTCGAGCCGGTGGCCAAGCCGTGGGGCATGGACGGCATAAGCGAGGATTTCTGCTTCGACCAACTGCCTGAGGACATGGAGCATTTCGAGCCGATCCTCGAAATGGGCGTCAACCGCATGCCGATGCTGGCGACCGCCGGCATCCACACCTTCTTCAATGGTCCTGAGAGTTTTACGCCCGACGACCGCTACTATCTCGGCGAGGCGCCGGAACTGGCCGGCTACTGGATGGCGACCGGCTACAATTCGATCGGCATCGTCTCATCCGGAGGCGCCGGCATGGCGCTGGCGCAGTGGATCAACGATGGCGAAGCCCCCTTCGACCTGTGGGAAGTCGACATCCGCCGCGCACAGCCGTTCCAGAAGAACCGCCGCTACCTCAAGGAGCGCGTCTCCGAAACGCTCGGCCTGCTCTATGCCGACCATTTCCCCTACCGCCAGATGGCGACCTCGAGGAATGTCAGGCGTTCGCCGCTGCACGAGCATTTGAAGGCGCGCGGCGCCGTTTTCGGCGAAGTCGCCGGCTGGGAGCGCGCCAACTGGTTCGCCCGCGAGGGCCAGGAGCGCGAATACCGCTATTCCTGGAAGCGCCAGAACTGGTTCGACAACCAGCGCGAAGAACACCTCGCGGTCAGGAATGGCGTCGGTCTGTTCGACATGACCTCGTTCGGGAAGATCCGTGTCGAGGGCCGCGACGCCTGCGCTTTCCTGCAAAGATTGTGCGCCAACGACATGGACGTCGCGCCGGGCAAGATCGTCTACACCCAGATGCTCAACCAGCGCGGCGGCATCGAGAGCGACCTGACGGTTTCGCGGCTGTCGGAAACGGCTTTCTTCCTCGTCGTCCCCGGCGCCACGCTGCAGCGCGACCTGGCTTGGCTGCGCAAGCACGTCGCCGACGAGTTCGTCGTCATCACCGACGTGACGGCGGCCGAAAGCGTGCTCTGCCTGATGGGCCCGGACGCGAGAAAGCTGATCCAGAAGGTCAGCCCCAACGATTTTTCCAATGATAAAAATCCGTTCGGCACGTTCCAGGAAATCGAGATCGGCATGGGCCTGGCCCGCGCGCATCGCGTCACCTATGTCGGCGAACTCGGCTGGGAACTCTATGTCTCGACCGACCAGGCGGCTCATGTCTTCGAGGCGATCGATGAGGCAGGTGCGGATGTCGGCCTGAAACTCTGCGGCCTGCACACGCTGGATTCCTGCCGCATCGAAAAGGCGTTCCGGCATTTCGGCCATGACATCACCGACGAGGACAATGTGCTGGAAGCCGGCCTTGGCTTCGCGGTGAAGACCGCCAAGGGCGACTTCATCGGCCGCGAAGCCGTGCTGCGCAAGAAGGAAGCCGGCCTGTCACGCCGGCTCGTCCAGTTCCGCCTGAAGGATCCAGAGCCCCTGCTCTTCCACAACGAAGCGATCTTGCGCGACGGCAAGATCGTCGGCCCGATCACGTCAGGCAATTACGGCCATCATCTCGGCGGCGCCGTTGGGCTGGGCTATGTGCCTTGCAAGGGCGAGAGCGAGGCGGATGTGCTGGCCTCAACCTACGAGATCGAGATCGCCGGCGAGCGCTTTGCGGCGGAAGCGTCGCTGAAGCCGATGTATGATCCGAAGTCAGAACGGACAAGGATGTAGCACCCCTCTTCCTTCGCCCCGTTTACGGGGAGAAGGTGGCCCGAAGGGCCGGATGAGGCGCGGCGCCAACCTCTGCAATGTTCGTGCTGCCCCTCATCTGCCTGCCGGCATCTTCTCCCCGTAAACGGGGAGAAGGACGCCAATTCCCTAAAACCGCTCCAACTTCGCCCGCACCTTCGCCAGAAACGCCGCCCGCGTTGCCGGCGTCGAGGCATCCATCAGATAGTGCGCCAGGAAAAACGTCCGGCAGCGCGTCGCGCACAGCGCCCGCATGCCGCGCAGCAGGGTCTTGCGGCCCGGCTGGCCGACGACGACGCTCCACCAGGTCGGCGCGCCGCAGGTTGTGATGACGCCGACCTTGGTCACATGCGTCATCAGCGACTTGATCCGTCCCTTGCCGGCCGGCAGCTTGAAGGCGACGTCCGTCGCCCACACCCGGTCGAGCCAGCCCTTCAGCATCGCCGGCAGCCCGTACCACCAGGTCGGATAGACGAACAGGATCGCTTCGGCCCAGTTGAGCAGTTCGAAATGCGGCTTCAGTGCCGGGTCCTGCGGCGCCTGGTCGTTGTAGGAACGCCGCTCGTCGCAGCCCATCACCGGGTCGAATTTCTCCGCATAGAGGTCGAGCAGCCGCACCTCCCAGCCTCGTCGCATCAGCACGTCGATGGCGGTATCGCGAATTGCCGCACAGAAGCTGTCCGGTACCGGATGGCAGTAGACCACCAGCGCACGCATCAGAAGGCATCCATGCTGGCCGCGACCTTGGTCGTGAAAGCCTTGCGCGTTTGGTCGGTAGACAGGTTCATCGAATAATGCGCAAGATAGCTCACCGGCGCGCCCGGTTTTACGGTGGCGCGCAGCATGCGCTTGATCAGCTTGCGTGGCGGATCGCCCATCAGCATGGCGCGGAACCGGCTGCCGCCATAGGTGGTCACCGCCGCAACCTTGCGTATGTTGTGCAGCGACGGCTGCGCCTTGCCGTCGACCAATTTGAACGACACGCCGGGCAGGAAGACGCGATCGAAAAAGCCTTTCAGGATCGCTGGAAAGCCGTAGTTCCAGACCGGATAGGAAAGCACCAGCGCATCGGCGCGCAGCAGGCGTTCGACATAGGGCGCGGCAGCGTCAGCGGCGCCGCGTTGGCTGTGGTAGTCCAGTCTTTCCTGGCGCGTCATCCGCGGATCGAAATCCTCCGCGTAGAGGTCGCAGTCATCGACCGTATGGCCCGCCGCTGTCAGCCGCTCTACTATCATGCGGTGCAGGCCGGCATTGAAGCTGGTCTCGACCGGATGGGCGTAAAGGACGAGGATGTTCATCATCCCACCTTCTGCAACCCCCTGAACAAAAAAGTCCGGCCCGAGCGGTAGTCGTAGTCCGGGTTTTCCCAGGCGATCATCTTGCCGGGGTTGAGCAGGCCTTGCGGATCGGTTTCGCGCTTGAAGGCAAGCTGTACCGCGTCGGTCTGCTTCATGCCGCCCTCTTCCAGCGTGTAGCGATGCGGGTTGAAGATCGGGCAGCCATTCGCCTCATGCAGACGCACGATCTCGTCGAGCCGCGCCTCGGTGGTGAACTTGACCAGCGGCAGGCCGAAGCAGGTGATGTTGCCGTCCAGCCGCACGAATTCCAGATGCGAAAAAACCTCGCCGGGAAACATCGCATCCATCTTCTCGACCAGCGCCAGCTGGTTGGGAAAGGGGTAGAGCGACTGCAGATAGGTGATCGAAGGGTCGACGCGCAGCGCTCTCAGCGTGGTGTGGTTCCAGGCCAATTCATAGGCCGGCGGCAGGCCCTTTTTCTCGTCCGGCGTCGCCGTGGCCGCATTGTAGATCACCTCGCCACCGGCACGGCGGGTGAAGGCCAGGAAAGCGTCCAGCCCGTGCCGCGCCACCATGACGACGCAAATGCTTTGCCCCTGTTTCAGGAACTTTTGATGCCGCTTGAAATAGAGTTGCGGCACGGGTGCGGCTATCGGCGTGATCAGCTTGGTCAGGATACCGTCCTGGCATGCCAGCGCATTGCCATACCGGGCGACATCCATGAAAGCGTCGAAGCCGACGATGACATCGATCCATTCATAGGCCGCGGTCAGCGGCATCTCGACCTCCGATATGATGCCGTTGGTGCCATAGGCGTGGGTGACCTTGTGCAGATCCTCGCCGGTGAGTTCGAGCGCTTTCGGTTCGGCCTCCATGGTCACCACACGCAGGCGCAGCACATTGCCGAAATCGCGCAGGCCGCCGAAATTGATCGAACCGACGCCGCCCGAACCGCCGGCGATGAAGCCGCCGATCGAAGCGGTGTTGTAGGTGGACGGCGACAGCCGCAGTTCCTGCCCGGAATGCGCCCGCGTTGCCTTGTCGATATCGGCCAGGATGGCCCCCGGTCCGCTCACAACGCGACCTGGCGCGATCGACTTGATCTCGTTCATCTCGGCAAGGTTGAGCACGACCCCGCCGGAGAGCGGCATCGCCTGGCCGTAATTGCCGGTGCCGCTGCCGCGCGGCGTCACCGGCACGCCATGGCGGTGACAGGCGGCAAGCACGCGGATCAGTTCGGCCTCGTTCCTTGGCGTCACGATCAGATCGCCGGTGACATGGTCCAGTTGCTGCTTCAGCACCGGGCTGTACCAGTAGAAGTCACGGCTCTTCTGCTGGACGATGGCCGGGTTGTCGTCGACCTTGAGCCCGTCAAGATCGCGTTTGAGCGCCGAAACGTCCATTATCCCACCATCAGTTCGTCGAGTTCGGCATAGTCGGGCAATTGCCGGTCGATCGCCTTGCCGCCGCGCACCACGATGCGATCCGATTCGGGTCGCGAGAGCAATTCCGTCCAGCTTCGGCCTTTGAACACGATGAAATCGGCATCGCCGCCGGCGGCAAGCGTGCCGAAGCCATCAAGCCGCATCACCTTGGCCGGCGTCGCGGTGACCGCTTGCGGCCAGTCGGCGACCGGATGGTCCAAATGCAGGATGCGCGTCGCCATGCGGTAGACCTCCAGCATGTCGAGATCGCCATAGGCGTAGAAGGGATCACGCGTGTTGTCGGAAGCGACTGCCACCGGAATGCCCCTCGCCTTCATCTCGTGCAGCAGCGTCACACCGCGCCAGCGCGGCGTGGTTTGGTCGCCGCGCCGGTCCTGCAGATAGAGATTGCACATCGGCAGCGAGACGACGGCGAGCCCGGCCTTCGCCACTTTGTCCAGCGTATCGAGCACATCGAGGTCCGGCTGGCGCGCGAGCGAGCAGCAATGGCCGACGAGGATGTTGCCTTCGAAACCGCTCCAGAGAGCGGCTTCGGCGATCTTCTTCAGCGATATGGCGGAGATATCGTCGGTCTCGTCGGCATGGAAATCGAGATCGAGGCCATGCTTGATGGCTTGCGCGAAGACATGGTCGAGCAGTTCTTCGAGGTCCGGCACCATATAGGTGACGACACCGAGCACGCCCTTCGCCGCGGCAACCCTCTTTGCCAGCCTGTCGAACCACTTTTTGTCACGCACGCCTTCGATGCCGAGCAAACAGGCGCCCTGCAATTCGATACGGCCGCGCCATTCCTCGCGCATCGTCTCGAACACTGGCCAGGAGATTTCCTCCTGCGGCGCGACGCTGTCGATGTGGGTGCGCAGCGCCCTGGTGCCATGCGCGTAGGCGCAGCGCAGTGAAAAATCCATCCGCCGTGCCAAATCCTCGGCCCTCCAGCGTGCCACGCGATCGGCACCGGCGGCATTCAACGCGCCCAAGAACGTGCCGTCAGGATTGGGCTTTCGCGGCCAGATATGGCCCTTGTCGATATGCGTGTGGCAGTCGACGAAGCATGGCAGGATTATACGGCCGGCGAGGTCGATCGCATCGGCAGGCGCTTTCGATCGGTCATGCGCTGCAATGCTGGAGACCTTGCCGTCGGCGACGGCAATGTCGGCCAGCGCGAAACCGTTATTATCGTAAGTTGCAGTAAGGCCCGACGTCAGTGATTGATGAACACGGACGTTAGCGAGCTGATAAGAGCCGGAGGCTGGTATCAAGGCCTGCCCCCCTCTGTCCTGCCGGACCTCTCCCCCTCAAGGGGGAAGATTGGCAGCGTCCGCGCCGGCTCTTTTTTTTCAACGTTGGAGATTGGCGAAGGTCGTGACAACAGCCAATCTTCCCCCTTGAGGGGGAGATGTCCGGCAGGACAGAGGGGGGCGCTTCGCGCCAACCTTTCAGTCATCCTAGCGCTCCTGCTTCAGTGCGCTTTCGTGCCAGCGTCGCAAAATGAGATGCGAAATCAGCGACAGCACGAGGAAGATCAAAATGCCGGTCAGCGAGATCAGGAACAGCGCCGCGAACAGCCGCGGCGCGTTGAGCCGGTAGCCGGCCTCGATGATGCGCGAGGCGAGGCCGGACGACTGGCCGGTGGTGCCGGCGACGAACTCGGCCACCACGGCGCCGATCAGCGACAGGCCTCCGGCGATCTTCAGCCCGCCGAGGAAATAGGGCATCGCCGCCGGTAGCCTGAGATAGCGCAGTTGCTGCCAGCGCGTCGCGCCGTTGAGCTTGAACATGTCGCGCAGATTGCGGTCGACGGAGTTGAGGCCAAGCGTGGTGTTGGACAGGATCGGAAAGAAGGCGACGATCCAGGCGCACAGCAGAAGCTTGGTCGTCTGGTCGTTCACATAGATGTTGATCAGCGGAAAGATCGCCACGATCGGCGTCACCTGCAGCACGATGGCGAAGGGGAAGAACGACATCTCCACCCATTTCGATTGCGCAAACAGCACCGCCAGCCCGACCCCGCCGATGACGGCCAGAGCCAGGCTGAGGAACGTGATGCGCAAGGTGACCAGCAGCGAGGAAAACAGCAGGCCGGCATCGCTATAGAGCGTCCACAGCACCACGCCCGGGCGCGGCAGGATGTACTGCGGAATCTCGTTCCAGACGCAGATGCGATCCCACAGCCAGATCGCCAGGATCATGATCGCCAGCGGCAGCACCCAGCGGCCGATCCGTTCGAACCGCTCCTGGCGCACGCGGCGCGCTTCCTCGGGGTCGAGTTCGAGCACGTGCTCGTCAATGGCCGTCATGATGCGCGCCTGCTGTTGAATTAATGGCCTTGACCAGCACGTCGGAGGCCTGCCGGCAGAGGGCCGCATAGTGGGGCGAGGTGCGAAACGCCTCGTCGCGCGGATAGGAGGCCTCGATGGCGAGTTCGTCGAACACCCTGCCCGGCCGCGCCGCCATGACGACGACGCGGTTGGAGAGGAACACGCTTTCAAAGACGCTGTGGGTGACGAAGACGACGGTGAAGCGTTCGTCCTGCCACAGTTCCAGGAGATCGTTGTTGAGCTTGAAGCGGGTGATCTCGTCGAGTGCGGCGAACGGCTCGTCCATCAGCAGCACGCGCGGTTTGGTCACCATGGCGCGTGCGATCGAGACGCGCATCTTCATGCCGCCGGACAGTTCGCGCGGCACCGCGTCTTCGAAACCGGTCAGGTGAACCCGCGCCAGCATTTCAGTGACCGCTGGCGCGGCCTTGGCTCGGCTGATGCCTTTCAGCCGAAGCGGCAGCCAGACATTGTCGAAGACATTGGCCCAAGGCAGCAGCGTCGGCTCCTGGAAGACGAAACCGATGTTCGAACGATCAAGGGAGCCGCCGCCGCGCCAGTCGAGCACGCCGGAGGTCGGCGTCGACAGGCCGGCGATCAGCCGCAATGCAGTCGACTTGCCGCACCCCGACGGCCCGAGCAGGCTGAGGAAATCGCCTTCCCGGATCGTCAGATTGACATCGCTGAGCGCCGGCACGCCGTTGGAGAAGACCTTGCCGACGCCCCTCAGCGCCAGCAATGTCGATGCAACATCCGAGGCCGGCGCTGGCGCCACCTTTTCCCTTATCATGCCGGGACCGGTCTATTTCTTCAGCTCGAGCCCGACGCCTTTGTTGATGAAGGTTAGCGTGTAGGCCTTCTTGATGTCGATGCCGTCGGGTGTGACCTTGGCCTTGACCATCTTGTCGTAGAAACTCTTGATCCGCTCGTCGGTCATGGCGCCGATGCCGAGCTTCTCGGTGTCGCCGGAATCGGCCAGGCCGAACTTCTTCATCTGCTCGATCGAGAACGCGATCTGCTCGTCGCTCATGTCGGGATTGTCTTTCTTGATCATGTCGTTGGCGGCCTTGTTGTCGCCGTAGAGATATTTGTACCAGCCCTTGGCGGAGCCATCGACGAAGCACTGGACCACCTCCGGCTTCTTGTCGATCGTGTCCTGCATCACCTCAATCGTCGTCGAGTAGGTGTCCCAGCCATAGTCGGCAAGCAGGAACTGGTTCGGCACGAAGCCGCCTTCCTTCTTGACCGCGAAAGGCTCGGAGGTGACGTAGCCCTGCTGGATCGACTTCTTGTTGGCGAGGAAAGGAGCGGTGTTGTAGGTGTAGGGCGCGCGCTTGGAGGCGTCGAAGCCGAGTTCGATGACCATCCACTGGAAGAAGGTCTGCACGCCCTCGTCGCCCAATATGTACTGGTCGGCGCTCTTCAGGTCCTCCCATTTGTCGAGCCCCTCGCCGGGGTGGGACATGATGACCTGCGGGTCCTTCTGGAAATCCGCCGCCACCACGCGCATCGGAATGCCTTGCTGGACGGCATCGAAGGCCGACAGCAGATTACCGCCCATGTAGAAATCGATCTTGCCGGCCAGCAGCATCGGCCGGCCGCTGACCTGCGGACCGCCCTGCATGATGGTGACGTCGAGGCCGCAGGCAGCGTAGGTGCCGTCCGCCACGGACTGATAATATCCGCCATGTTCCGGCTCGGCCAACCAGTTGGTGCCGAAGGTGACTTTTTCATTCGCAGCCGCACCCAGCGTGCTGGCTGCAAGCAAGGCCACAACCGCCACCGAGATCTTCTGTTTTCCGTACATCGACACCACCCTTTGTTTGCTCCGGCGCGCCACGCGCCAGGCTCGACACCAAAGATTCAAGAAGCAAGACACATGCCACCGGCGTCACGCGCCGGGACCGCCCGCTTGAACGGCATTGCTATGCCAAAGGCGGACGGGTCATGCTGTACGGAAGGCATCGTGCCTATTTTTTGAACGCCTGTCCACAATCGCTCGGGCAACATGCACCGCCATCTTGAAGGTGCAATGGATCAAGCCTTAGGCTATGGCCAAACCGGAGATTGCCATGTTCAAATTCCTCACCCCGAAGTCGATCAAGCCGCCCTTTGCCCGCTACAGCCACGGCGTCGAGGTGCCGCCCGGCAAGCGGCTGGTGCTGTGCTCGGGCCAGGTCGCCATCACCGCTGACGACCAGATCCCCGAAGACGCCGGTGCGCAGGCCGAGCTCTGCTTTCAAAACATCGCGGCGATTCTCGGCGAAGCCGGCCTGGGTCTCAGGGATATCGTGCGCATCAATGCCTATGTCACCGACCGCGCGCATCTGCGGCCCTATATGGATGTCCGCGACCGACTGTTTTCCAGCCCCGCGCCGGCCTCGACGCTGATGATCGTTTCCGGCTTTGCCCGGCCCGAATTCAAGGTCGAAATCGAGGCCCTAGCGGCGGGGTGATCGACAGGCCGCCCGTCCCGCGCTAGGTCTGCCTGACCATTGAAGAGGCATGACATGACCGTTGCGAAAAAACGCGTGTGGTGGGGCGACTACCGGACCACCGAATATGCTTCGATCGATCCGGAGGCGACGATCGCCGTGCTGCCGGTGGCGGCGATCGAGCAGCATGGCCCGCATCTGCCGGTTTCAACCGACACCTCGATCATGAACGGCATGCTCGACACGGTTATTTCGCGCCTGCCCGACGATCTCGACATCCGCATCCTGCCGGTCCAGGCGGTGGGCAAGTCGAACGAGCATCTTCACGCGCCGGGCACCCTCACACTGCCGGCAACGACGCTGATCGAAGCCTGGACCGAGCTTGGCCTGTCGATCGCGCGCGCCGGTGTGCGCAAGCTGATCGTCGTCAATTCGCATGGCGGCAACGAGGAGATCATGGGCATCGTCACGCGCGAATTGCGCGTGCGCGAAAAGATGCTGGCGGTAAAAACCAGCTGGCAACGGTTCGGCCGCCCGGCCGGCATGTACACCGAACTGGAGGACCGCCACGGCATCCATGGCGGCGATGTCGAGACCTCGCTGATGCTGCATTTCCGGCCGGACCTCGTCGACATGGCCAAGGCCGACAATTTCGTTTCCAATGTCGCCAAAGCCGAAAACGAATTTTCGCTCCTGCGCCACACCGGCACCCACGCCTTTGCCTGGATCGCTGGCGATCTCAACCCGAATGGCGTCGTCGGCGATGCCAGCATCGCGACGGCGGAGAAGGGCCGGCTGACGGCAGAATATCAGGCCGACGGGTTCATCAGCCTGCTGCGGGATGTGCGCAAGGCGAAGCTCGCGGACTGGTTGACGTAGCATAGTTGCTCGGTACAGATGCTCTGACCGTCAGATGGCACATCGTGCCCTTCTGAGAATAGCCGAAGCCTTTTTTCTTCGTCATCCTGGGGCGAAGCAAGGAGCGAAGCGACGCGGCGCAGACCCCAGGATCCATGCCGGGACTCCGAAGCGCTGCTACGGTGCAGAATTCTGCTCGGTTGCACTCTACGGCTGATGTCGCGGCATGGATCCTCGGGTCTCCGCGACGGAGCTTCGCTCCTGCTCCGCCCGTGGATGACGAAGGTGGGAAGGCTTCGGGGAGTTACCCGTCGATCCTCAGCGCGAAGGGCGTGCCTTCAAAGGCATCCGCACCGCGGCCGATCGATTCGATCGCCTCGATCATGCGGCCGTTGCGATCAAGCAGCGCATCGGCCACCGCGATCAGTCGCGGATTGGGTGTTGCCGAGGGCGACAGCGCCCGCAGCGTCCGCGCCAATTCGGCCTCGTCGCGTTTCGGCGCCAATGCGGCCGCGATGATATAGGCCGAAGCCGTCGAGCGGCTGATGCCGGCATAGCAATGCACGAGCATCGGCCTTGCCCGGTCCCAGCGGCGCGCGAAATCGAGCAGGTTGCGGACATGCTCCTCGCCCGGCATGGTCATGCCGTCCTGCGCCGCCGCGATGTCATGCATGACCAGATGCAGATGATTTTCTTTCGATATCGAGGCCGGCCGGACCACCGCCGTTCCGGCGGCAAGCAGCGACAGCATGCAGTCGGCGCCGCTCCTGGCCACCGTTTCCTCGATCTTTGCCAGCGAGCAGACATGGATCATTGTTTCGAACCCTTCGATTGATGCTCGTGCCGCGACGCCCATTCGGCAAGAACGGTCTCGAGCCGCTGCCATTCCTCCTCACTCCCCGGCAGGCCGGCGCGCAGAACGTCAGGCCGATCGGCAAAATGGCGAAGCAGGATGCCGCGCTCGCCAAGCGCGGCAAACAAATCGGCGGCATGCGGCAGGCGAAGAAACCGGAACAGCGTGGTGCCGCCCATAACGGGAATACCGAAGCGGCCGAACAGCGCATCGAGGCGCGCCGATTCATCAGCCAGCGCCGTCCGCATCGCGTCCTGCCAGTCGATGTCGGCAAGCGCGCGAATGCCGTATTCCAGCGCCGGGCCGGCAACGGCCCATGGCCCGAATTGTGTTTCCAGCCGTTCGACCGTCACAGCATCGGAAAGTGCAAAACCGAGCCGCAGGCCGGCTAGACCAAAGAACTTGCCGAACGAGCGCAGCACGACGACGCCGCCCTGGCCGACATCGCCGCAGAGGCTATGCTCGCGCGGCCCAACATCCATGAACGCCTCGTCGACAACCAGCAGCCCGCCCTTGGCGCGCAATCCGGCAGCCAGAGCCAGCAACCGGTCGCGCTCGATGACACGTCCATCCGGATTATTCGGATTGACCATGATGGCAAGGTCGGCGTCCGCCAGGTCAGCGAAATCGCCGACCTCGGTCACCGCGTGCCCGGCGATCACTGCTGCGCGGGCATGTTCGGCGTAGGTCGGACCCAGCACCAGCGTCCTTCCGGGGGTAATCAGCGAGGCGACGCGCGGCAACAGGATCTGCGTGCCCGGTGCCGCCACGATGTTGGCTGGCGACGGCGCCCCATAGGCACTGGCAGCGATCTCTGTCAGCTCACGCGTGCGCGCGGCTTCCGGCAACCGCGACAGCGAGGTGGCGGGCAGGTCGAAAAGCGGGTAGGAGTGCGGATTGATACCGGTCGAGAGGTCGACGAATGGCAGCAGGGCGTTGGGGAAAAGCGCCCTCGCGCGGCCAAGACTTCCACCATGGTCCACAACCGCCCCATTAAGAAGCTTCATGTCAGTCCTGATCGCTTTCCTGTCATTGGCCGTCGAATTCGCCCTCGGTTACCCCGACTGGCTGTTTCGCGCCATCGGCCATCCGGTGACGTGGTTCGGCAGGCTGATATCCTTTCTCGACCGCAGGCTCAACCGCGCCACTGATCCCGACGCGCTGCGTCGCAAGCGTGGTGTCCAGGCGCTGCTGGTCATCGTGCTGGTGCCGGCGATAATTGGCCTGGGCGTGCAGATCCTGTTCTGGTTCGTTCCCATGGGCCTGGTCATCACTGCCCTTCTGGCAACGTCGCTTCTGTCGCAGAAGAGCCTCTATGAGCATGTCGAGGCTGTGGCGGACGCGCTCGACACCGGTGGCCTCGCTCTGGCCCGCCTTGCCGTTTCGCGAATCGTCGGCCGCGACCCTGAAACGCTCGACAGGGCCGGCGTCTGCCGCGCCGCGATCGAGAGCCTGGCTGAGAATTTCTCCGACGGCATCGTCGCCCCCGCCTTCTGGACCGGCGTCGGCGGCCTGGCCGGCGGCGCCGCCTACAAGGCCGCCAACACCGCCGATT
>NZ_RZOL01000152.1:0-13671 GCF_004022985.1 Mesorhizobium sp. M7A.F.Ca.ET.027.02.1.1
TCGATGATGAGGTCGCGCACGACCTTACTTGTGGTTGGATGCCGACGAGCATGTGGCGCGGCCTTCCTGCGCAGCACGGCGTGCACGCGGCGGTAGCCATAGGTCGGCAGCATCTCAATGATTGATCCCGGGGACCAGTTTCGCCACGGGCTCGGGATGGCGGCCAATTCCGCCTGATCCACGGCCCTTCGAACGCCCCGCGATGTTGGAACGAGGTGACGCAATCGTCTCGCATACTACGTTCATCGCCAAACATCCTTTGGCCACCGGAAACATCTCTTTCTTGAGCCCGCCGCCGCTTCTTTTTGCCAGCAGGTGCGGCAATTCGCGCACATGGTCCTGGAGCGCGCGAAAGCCCAGCCCGAGATGCGCCTTATGGCCGGCTTTGGGTTGAACTCTCTTCGTCGGCGACTCAAATGCCCTAACGCTGCAGCCCGACGCCTCGACCGGTTCGAATAGCTATCTCGAACAACGCGCTGGCGACTGCAAGGTCGGCAAGGGCAAAGCCCGGAAATAGAAAGAGTGTGCGCTGCCTTGAATCCGAAGAACGGCCTCGCTCAACTCCGCTCGCCAGCATTGCCAAATCCGAATCAAAGGGGCCGGGATAGGCGAGCTTGGATTGGTTTTCTGGATCCTCCGCCTGGGCGCGATCGTCCACGACCCGAAGATCGAATACGTTGAAAGTTTCGACGCGCCATGACCGACCGAGGTCGACCGCGCTGACGAAGCTGCCTGGACGCAGTAGGGTCGCATCGAGGAAGGGTGTGAGCGTAGCCGTCCCGGGCACGGTCGTTATGACGATGTCACAGGCGAGCGCGTCATCTGCCATCGTGGTTTCGCGGCTTTGCAGACCCTTCTCTCGTGCGATGACAGCTAACCGGCGGGCTGAGGTCACGGTACGATCGAAGCAAACTGCTTCGGCCAATCTGGGGAAAAGATCGTACATTGCATCAAGATGCCCAAGCGCCTGTTGGCCGCAGCCTACAAAGCCGATGGATGCACTGTCCGGGCGTGCAAGATATTCCGCCGCAAGTGCCGACATGGCGGCGGTGCGTAAAACTGTGAGGCTGTTGCCATCCATGATAGCCAGAGGTTGTCCAGTATTAAAATCACTGAGGATAATAAGACCGTTAACGTTCGACAGCCCTCGTCCGGAATTTTCAGCTGCGATGCCGACCCATTTGGCTGCAGCATAAGGAGGCTCGGGCGAGGCTGCACACAGCGCTTGAAAGAAATGTCCAGGAGCGATTGCGAGGGTCTGTTTCGGACGCACTTGAACTCGGTGTTGCGCGTGCAAACGGAACGCTCGCGCGAGGCTCAGGCGTAGATCGGCTGGGTTGGGCCTAAGGGCCGCGATTTCAGCCCCGCTCAGGTAAAGCAACTGATCATTCATAGCCGACTCTCCTCAGCAATCGCCCAGGCGCATGGCTCACCACTCGCGAGCTTCTCGGGATACTCTTTTCCTGCTTCAGCCATCTTCTGCCCCTGTTGTATTTTCTCGACCATGAATCCCGCGGCGACGCCAGACTTACCATAGGCGCCGCCGAAGATCGGGTTCTGGTTCATTCGGTGGATGGTCGCATAGTTCGGCCTCTCCAGACGACGTCGCAGTTGTTGCGCTTGGCGAGCAGTCCAGTCCGTGCTCGAGGAAGCACATCAGCGCCTGCCGGGCGCTGCCAAGTACCGCGACCTTGTCAAACATCAAGTTGACGGCCTCCTGCACGCGGCGATCAGGATCCTTCTCAAACCGGTCACCGACCTTCGCGAAACCCGACGGGGTTGCAACGACGAGCGCGAGGAGCCTCATCGTAGCGCCGAGAGTGAGCGCGGGAGCAGAAGGTCGAGCTCATACTCGTTTGAGGCTCCCCTCAATTCCGGCAGCAATCGGTCATTGCCCTGGCGTAGCTCATAGACTGTCTCCTGATCGATTAGCACGGTGTCGACCTGGCACATCTAGATGAGTTGCTGCCGGTCGCGGTTGTTGCGGGCAAAGCGCGAGATCTCTTCCTGTGCCGCAAACCGCACTCACCTTGCCAAGGCAGAGCTCGGCGACCATCCGGTCGAAACCCGCGCGTGCGGTGCCGCCAGCGGCAGAGTCACCGAGACCGTCATTGATCGTCTCCATGGGGGACCAGCCGAGCGCCGTCAGGTGGTCGTGCATTGCATGTTGAAGCATACTGCTCTCGCGATTGTGCAGAATCCGATGGGCGCGCAGCCGCCGGCGCGTTTCTTCCGGGAGCCGCCTGCCACGCGTCACCGGAGTCGTCTTCGTGGCGGGCTGATGGAGAACAGATCGAACTGGGGTGTCGTCAGCTGGCGCGCGTGGGACACCCACACCGTGCTGACCGCCTTGCGCACAGGCGATGCCTGCCGCCTCTGTCGGCAGCGTCGGCGCGCTCCCCGGCACCGGCACCTAGATCCGTCGCAACTGAGCGCGGCGGCGGATCTGGGCGCTCTTCCCGCAGATCGTGGCGGGAGCACAAGTTCTCGACCTTGGCGGGAATGGGACCGATGAGGGCCTCCTTCTTGCGTAAGGATACTGTCGATGTCGGGCTCTTTGGCCCTATCGGCAGATCGGCCGCCGAGGTTCGCGTCTTCCCCAGTTGGGACGTCTTCTGGTTGATCCCGGATCGCTCCGCCAGCGCTCTCAGGCTCTCTTAATTAGGCGGGCGGCGACCAGCTCGCCAGTTGGCCGAAGCTCCAATGGGTTGGCATCGTCACGGCTGGCGTCCACGCGGATTCCCTCCACCGGCATTACACGGCTTCAGCGGTATTATGACCCTGTCCGACTCCCACCGGCACCACCGCTCAGACGGCTCCGTTGAGGCCGCTACCCTCATGCCGAGCGGGTCTCCCCTTTTACCCGTATCACCCTTCCGACGTGCAGTGCCCTAACCCGGCGGATCGAACGGGTGCACATGTCGATTGCTTCCTTGTTCAAGCGGCCTTCCCCGAAATTCAGCTGGGGTCGGCATCCACATTATCACTTTCGAGGCCTGCTCAGGCTTCACTCACGTCACGGCCCATCGGATTGCTCAACCGCCCAAGGCGGCCACGCCATCGGGGCGCACTGAATTTTCCAGGCTAGTCTCCTCGCGACTCCGGCTGGCAACATCGTCTGCTAAGGATCCGCAGATTGTTCCGTTTCGGTAGACGACGGAAACGGTTCGATCGACCAACCGATTAAGTCGACGGCACGCTGCAGTACAGCCTCCGTCTCAGCATGGCTCGGTGAAGCAGCGATGACATGTCCAATCGTGTCTTGGTAATCGCCTTGCCTGACGATCGGTGTCTTAGGTCCTACATAGAATTTGATCTCGGCGACACCTGATACTGCGGCTGCCCGATTGTCGCCGTGGATCCAATCGAGGATGCCATCGCGATCAGCAACCAGGAACCGAGCGGCCGCGGCATTCGATTGCCTTTTGTGCAAATCCCATTCGTCGCCGATGACAAGCTTGATGTGCTCGGTGATGAGATCGATGCCGTAAGCCAGCTGAATCAGTTGGGGAGCGGGCGTGCCATGAAGCCGCGGATTGACTTCAATGACGACTGGGCCACGCTTCGTCCACCGGAATTCAATGCCCGTTGGCCCCCAGCCAAGGCCGAGAGCTCGCAAACAGCTCAGCAAAACATTGGCGATACGCTCATGCTCGTCATCAGTCAGCGGGGCCGGAATGATGCACTCACGAGCGACGAAATACGGCAGAGGGCCGCAATCACCGGTGCCAATTCCAATGATCTGATCTCCCATTATGTCGGCCCAATAAATTGGGCCTTGTGCGAATTCTTCGACCAGTATCCTCGGGGGGGACCGCCATATGTGCTGCCCGCCCAACAGATAGGTCGTGTGTTCGGCCAACTCAACGACATTGCGGCACAATCGGACACCGCTGCTGCCGCTGCCTACGGCCGGCTTAAGAACCACTGGCAGGCCGATCTCCACGGCAGCGCTTTCTACTTCTGTCGCATTCGCTGCCAGGCGATAAGCCGGTATTGGAATGCCGGCCTCCGCGAGGAGCTGACGTTGAGTGAATTTGTCGCGACATTGTTCGATGGATTCGGGGTTCGGTCCCGGTAGATCGAAATGCCGGCAGAGCTTACCAACTGTCGCGTAGAACTGGTCGCCGGCGCACGTGATGCCAGCAATGTCATAGGTGGTCTGTAGCCGAGAACATTCGCCGATCAGCGCATCAAGATCATCTGTATCGACACAGATTGCTCTAATTCCTTCCGCCGCAAGAGAGTCGTACCTAGCTGGACCAGCCGACAAGACAATTGGATGAAGGCCAAGACGCCGGGCAGCTCGGACGTACAGCGGACTAGTATCCCCTATGCCTTCAATCAGGATGAGCGCTCTTTCTAACATTGCTGTTGACTCCACGTTGCTGCTGTGCGGCCATGCTTGCGTAACCAGCATCAGCTTTTTAACCGCGCTGACCTCAGACCTATGCGCTGAATGTACCATCGGTAATGATCTGCGATCGCAAAAGTTCTGAGAATTGGTATAAAGAATCTGTTGCAACGCTTTGACAAGTTGGAGTCTAGAGCGCGTCTGTGATCGATGCTGTGACGGCTGCGTTTTGTGCTGATTCAAACATCCCCTCGATGGAGGTGGACGATGGGGGAGCATTGAGCGTGGATCTTCGGTTGCGGGTCTTGAAGGCTTCGCACGAGGGCATGTCGGCGCGCAAGCGGCGGCGCGGTTCGGCGTGGGAGTGTCCAGCGCGATCCGCTGGATTGCGCGGGCGAAGATCGGTGAACTGGGGCCACGCCCGCAGGGCCGCCGCCGCGCCTCCAGCCTCGAGGCGCATGAAGCCTTCATCGCCGGGCTGATCGGAGAGCGCAAGGACATCACGCTGAACGAGATGGTGGAGCGGCTCGTCGCCGAGCAGTCGGTGCGGATCAGCCACAGTGCCTTGAGCGCCTGGCTTCGCGGCCACGGCTGGACATTCAAAAAAGTCCGCGCACGCACTGGAGCAGGATCGCCCCGACGTCCTGAAGCGGCGCCGGGAGTGGTCCGACGCCAGCTCGATCTCGATCCGACGAAGCTCGTGTTCATCGACGAGACCGGCCTCTCTCCACAAAGATGGCTCGCCTGCGTGGAAGAGCGCCGCGGCGAGCGCTGCCGGGCCGGCGTGCCGCATGGCCACTGGAAGACCACGACCTTCACCAGAGCGCTGCGGCTGACGGGCATGACTGCGCCCTTCGTCTAAGACGGCGCGATGAACGGCAACGTGTTCCTGGCCTATGTCGAGCAGGTGCCGGTCCCGACATTGTCGGAGGGCGACGTAGTCGTCATGGACAACCTGCCCGCTCACAAGGCCTCAGGCGTGCGCGACGCGATCGAGGCCGCAGGCGCGAGCCTGCTCTACCTGCCGCCCTACAGTCCCGACTTCATTCCGATTGAGAACGCCTTCGCCAAACTCAAGGCGCTGCTGCGAGCAAAGGCCGAGAGAACCATCAAGGCTCTGTGGAACGCGGTCGGCGTGGTCGTCGACCTCTTCACCCCAGCCGAATGTGCCTACTACTTCAAAGCCGCAGGATATGAACCGGATTAAACAGGACGTGTTCTAGGCGACGATAGCCGCACCGACGTTGTGGCGTAGCGGCATCACCGCTTGGCCGCCGTCCCTTGCCACCCAAAGTCTGATGGCTGAAGCGGTGACGCGCCGCGTTCCGCACAGTGACGAAGGTAATTAACGACGTTGCGACCGCCAAAAAAATAAATAGGGCCATCGGAAAACCTACCTGCGCCAGAACTGACTCTCAAACCGCGCCTTCGTAGCTATCAGGCCATCATCAATGCCGCTTTGCGAGGTTGGCAGAAACTCATCTCCGCGCCCGAAACCATCACGTCGATCGGAATGCGCGAATGGCAGCACATCGGTCAATCCCAAGACTCTTGGGATAACTTCGCTGGCCGTCACTGTGCCGGCCTGTCGATAACTTTACGATGTCAGTCAGGTCAGTGCCGTTGGCAAATCCGATCACCATTCTTGATAACACGCCGGGCAACTGACACCTACTGTCGGGTTTGTCGAATCCGCGACACAATGGTTTCGGCCTGGCTGCCTGCTGCAGGCCCGTTAAACCATTGAAGGGAACTGAAAATAACTTCAGACGCTCCCCTCAGCGCAATTGGCACGACTTTTGATCTCCCTCTTCGTGAAACGGCGGGAGATTCCGACCGATATCGTTGATTGTAACCTCAATAAACCTTATCGCCATTACACCGTTATTTAGTGGAGCTATCTCTATGGCGCGAAACCACACCGGCCCTGCAGCGGCCACAGGCAATAAATATGAAATTATCGGCGCCGATGTTCCTGATGAAACTTTATTCAGGGGTGACCTATTGGTGGCGTCCCTCTCGGAATCGCCGCGTAGCGTGAACTCCATCTACTATTACGACGACACAGGATCACTGTTGTTTGAAAGACTGTGTAAAGAGGAAACCTATTACTTATTCAGAACTGAACGGGAGATACTCGCCGAGTACTCAAAGACGATTGCCGGAATCACAGGTCCTGTCTCTCTCATTGAGCTGGGATCCGGGAACGCCGAGAAAACAACTCTGTTGATTGATGCTTACGTGGAAACGCATGGCCTGACCTTTTACGCCGCCGTCGACATCAATCGCTCGATTTTGGAGAGAGCGGCTGAAAACATTCTCTCAGTGTCATCGGATTTGAACTTCTTAGGGGTGGTCGGGACTTACCAAACCGGGCTCGCAGAGATCACGAGCCTGGTTGGTCCAAAGCTTTTATTTTGCCTGGGCAGCACGATCGGGAACATGCACGACGACGAGTTGGATAATCTTCTCCGATCGGCGCGCTCGGCCCTGTCTCCTGGCGATTATTTTTTGGTCGGGATAGATTTGGATAAAGAAACGGAGATCCTGGAGGCGGCTTACAACAGTCAGACCGCTATTCTGACCAACCTATGTGTTCTACAACATTTGAACTGGCGGTTCAGTGGAGACTTTGATTTATTCCATTTTCGACATGTGGCATTTCACAATAAATCGCTGCATCGCATGGAGAGCCACTTGGAGGCTATGCGGGCTCAATCGATCAATCTCCAAAGACTGAAATTCTCGTTTCATCTAGAAGAAGGAGAGATGATTAGGACTGAGATCATGAGAAAAGTTCAGATAAATGAGTTTAATGACCTTTTTTTCAATTACGAATTTCTGAATGTCAAGTATTGGACCGATCGCAACCAGAAATATGCCTTAATTTTGTTTAAAGTTTCGTAATACATGAATTGAATTCCTCACAACACGCCACGGAGACATCGCATGAAGGAAGACATTGAATCGGAAGTGCGAAACTACTGTCGCTCCTACCCTGCAATGTTCGCCGAAGCGAAGGGCAGTTATGTAATTGCCCAGACCGGTGACAAATACCTCGACTTTCTGGCCGGCTGCGGGTCATTAAACTATGGGCATAATGACCCGGTGATGCAGTCTGCCCTACAAGACTATATCTCTAGTGACGGCATCGCTCTTGGGCTCGACCTCCGAACAAGCGCCAAACAGGAGTTTATCGACACATTCGAAGACTTGATTTTGCGCCCAAGATCGCTCGAATATCGCATTCAGTTCCCCGGCCCCACTGGCGCCAATGCTGTCGAGGCTGCGGTCAAGCTCGCACGCAAGGTTACCGGTCGCACCAACATTATCGCCTTTACAAACGCTTTTCATGGCTGTTCGCTCGGTGCGCTAGCTCTCACGGGAAATTCTTACCACCGAAGAGCATCCTCTTCCATGCTCCACGGCGTTCATCGTGCGATGTACGATGGCTATCTAGGCCCAAGCTGCGATACGGCCGAATCGCTTCGAAAGCTGCTGAGCGATCCATCCGGCGGAATAGACAAACCCGCAGCAATCATTCTCGAGGTGGTGCAGGGCGAAGGAGGGCTCAATGTGCCGACGCGCCGCTGGGTCAAAAACATCGAGCAGATTGCCCGACAGCATGGTGCGATCCTAATCGTCGATGAAATTCAAACAGGCTGTGGTCGCACAGGACCGTTTTTCGCGTTCGAGGCCTTCGATATTCGCCCCGACATGGTACTGGTGGCGAAGTCAATTTCGGGGTTCGGGCTTCCAATGTCTCTTGTCTTGCTGGCTCCCTGCGTCGACCTTTGGCGCCCTGGTGAACACACTGGAACGTTCCGCGGGAATAATCATGCGTTCGTCACTGCTACGGCTGCTCTTAGAGAGTATTGGCGCGATGAACACTTTGAGCATGAAACTGCTCGCAAGGGCAGGATTGCCAACAAGATCTTGTCTGAATTTGCCATCCCTTTCGGCTACCTCGTGAAAGGAAGAGGCCTGATGCTTGGGCTTGACGTCATCGACAGCAAGTTGGCTGCTCAGGTGAAAGCGGAAGCCTACCAGCAGAAACTCATTGTTGAGCTATGCGGGCCATCCGACGAGGTGATCAAGCTAATGCCGCCGCTGACGGTCTCGGATGAAGAATTGATCGCCGGAATTAATGTGCTTGTTTCTACAATCAGGACTGCTTTTTGCCCCGAACGAACGAATGAGGCTGTGGGCCGCAGCGGCGACAGTCGGATCCCATGGGGTGGGTGAAAGCGCCTGCTCCTTGACAGAGTGGAGTTGTTCACTCCCTCTGGAGACGACAATTCCTACAGCTTACGAAACCAAAGTACCGACCACCATCTGCGCCGATCTTGACGCAATTCTCGACCAAGCGAGCGGTGCGTAGCGACGATGTCGCGGGCTGTTGACGGGTTCTTCGCAGCTCAGGGAGAAACTCGGTCAAGGCGCCTCGCCAAGGCTGCTCCTCGCTTAAGGCATTTCCGCACACGAGCCGCTGCGCGACGATCCTTGAACTGTCGGCGAACCGTCAGGCAGCGCCTGTCGAATGAAAGTTGTGAGAGTTATCAACATGACCACCTTTTCCGAATTTACCGGCACTCTGACCTACGACGCCATTCCCGAAGAGGTCCGTGCCATTCTCAGGCGCAGTTTTGCAGACACGCTCGGCGTAGCGGTGGTGGGCGCAACCACGGAGGTCGCGTCGATCACCAGGAAGATCGCCGATCGCCTATGGCGCCCGTCTCCTGAAGTTGGCGCGGCCAGGATGATTTTCGACGGGCGCCCAGTCAGCCCCGCGGGGGCGGCCTTCGCCGGCGCCTTCACCGTCGACTCTATCGATGGCCACGACAACAACAGCCCCTGCAAGGGTCACGCCGGCTCGGCGGTGTTTCCTGCGCTGCTCGCCGTTGCCGATTCGCTCAGGGCCTCGGGCGCTGCAATCTCGGGCAGAGAATTCATGGTTGCGCTGGCCGTCGCCTATGAGGTTGCCTACCGCGCCGGCCTGACGCTTCACGGCACCGTCTCCGACTACCATACTTCTGGAGCGTGGACGGCAGTCGGCGTAGCTGCGGGTGTCTCCCGACTGCTGGGGCTCAGCCAGCAGCAGACGCGCCACGCAGCGGGCATTGCAGAATATCACGGGCCTCGAAGCCAAATGATGCGTTGCATCGATTTCCCCACCATGCTGCGTGACGGCGTCGGCTGGGGTGCGCCCTCAGGCGTCATGGCGGCCTATTTGGCCGAACTCGGCTTCACTGGCGCACCGGCGATCACGGCTGAGGGGGCCATCGCCGAGCCGTGGTGGCGTGATCTCGGAGATGCTTGGCGTGTTGCTGAAGATACCTCATACAAGCCCTATCCTGTCTGTCGCTGGGCGCATCCATCGATCGATGCCGCGCGCGACCTGATGCGTGACAACAGCCTTTCCAGTAAGGATGTCACGCGCGTCCGCATTCAGACGTTCCATTATGCCGTCCGGCTAGCCGGTCACAACCCGAAGACGCTGGACGAAATGAGCTATTCGATCGCTTTTCCGGTTGCGACGATGATTGTGCGTGGCAAAATAGGGCCGCAGGAGCTCTTGCCGGAGATTCTGCAGGATGAAGAAATCCGGCGCATTTCCGAGGCCACCGAGCTTGTCGAAACCGAGCACTACACTCGCATCAGCGTCGGCAAGCGCTGGGCTGATGTAACGCTCTACCTCAAGGACGGCCGAGAAATCATATCGGAGCCGCGCACCCCGAAAGGCGATCGCGACGATCCCATGACCGCGGAAGAGTTCCACACCAAATACGTCAATTTCACCACCGATTTGATCGGCAAGGACCGGGCCGACGAGATGGAGGCAATGTCGTTATCATTCGATAAATTGGACAGTAAAGGGCTGAGCCGTCTGATTGGCGTGATCGTTGCGCCACTCGATCGCTGATCTCGCCGCGGCACCTTAACGTTAACTGAAGACTGACGGAAATCTGCGATGTGACCCGCATGTTGAAGATTGTTCGTGATCCGCCCGGGGTCTGGAAGCCGAGCGAGGAATGTGGCCTGGCGGTGTTGAACAACACGACGAAAGAACGCCCACAGGACCGAGGAACGCAAGTTTCTTTATCCATGGCGTCCTTGGGCCGGGCGTTGTGTTCACGTTATGAGGTGATCGAGAAGGCCGACCGGGAGGTTTTCCGCTGCAGTCTCTCCGGCCACGCCTCCGATCGGTGGCTGGAAGTTCCGGCCTGGATGTTTGATCGCGCGGTCTGCACCGCGTGGCGCATTGCCGCTGCCCCACATGTCGATCCCAGAACGCTTGGCGTCTTGGTGACACTGCTGCAGGACGCGACGGCCAATTCCCACACCCCATCGCAATTGGAGGATTCGGGCGCAGCATCGGGTCCTCACGACGCGAATCGGGGAGAGGTCCATGCAGCGCCAGCCTACGACATATCAGTTCGATCTGTTTCCAACCCGCACGACGCGCAGACCGCGCAGATGCCACCATGGCAGGCGCTGCCGGAAGAGACGCGCCTGACGCTGACAAAGCTGATGGTGCGCCTGATCCTCGACCACGTCGACGGCGATCGCACCGTTCCACTGGAGGACGCGCGCCATGATGCATGAGAAGATCCGGCCCCACCCTCTGGAGCGCAAGGATATCCTTTATGTGCGGCAGTCCTCGGCCCATCAGGCTCTGCACAATCGAGAGAGCCGCGCCCTGCAGTATGCGATGCCCGATCGCCTGGTGGCACTCGGCTGGTCTTGCATCGAGACGGTCGATGACGATCTCGGCCGCTCTGCTGCTGGCGGTGTCGCGCGAGCGGGCTTCGACCGGATGGTCGCCGCAGTCTGTCTCGGCAAGGTTGGGGCGGTTGCGGCGCGGGAGGTATCGCGCTTCGCCCGCAACAGCCGCGACTGGCAGCAGCTCATCGAGATGTGCCGAGTCGTCGATACCGTGCTGATCGACCAGGAGACGGTCTACGCACCGCGCCAGGGCAATGACCGGCTGCTGCTGGGATTGAAGGGCAGTCTCAACGAGTATGAGCTCGATCTTCTGCGTCAGCGCTCCCTGTCGGCCCGCTATGAGAAGGCCCGGCGCGGTGAACTCGTCGTCGCTGCCCCGGTCGGCTTTGTGAAGGTCGGCGATCGGCTGGAGAAGGATCCCGATCGTCGCATGCAGGAGGCCATCACCCTTGTGTTTGACAAGGTGGCGGAACTCGGCAGTGCCCGCCAGGCCCTGCTCTGGTTCCTCGAACATGGGCTGAATTTGCCTGCCAAGCGCAACAATGGCGATGTGGTCTGGCGCAGGCCAAGCTATGCGACCATCCACCGAATGATCGAGAACCCGATCTACGGCGGCGCCTACGCCTATGGTAAGACTCGTGCTGCGTCGGGATATGATGCAACAGCCATTCGCTCGCGCAGCCGACGTAAGGCGCGAGATGAATGGCTGGCGCTGATCCCGGGTGCACACGAAGGCTACGTCGGCTGGGAAAGGGCGGAAGCGATCCGCAAGATGGTGAGCGACAACGTGCCCACGAGCCGGCATCACGGGGCGCCCAAGCCTGGCGACGCTCTGCTCGCCGGCCTTGTCCGCTGCCGGCGCTGCGGCCGCAAGCTGACGGTCCGCTACACGGGAACCAAGCACAACATTCCGCGCTATTCCTGCTGGCGTGGTCTGCTTGACAATGGCGAGCCGCGTTGCATGGCCTTCGGTGGACTACGCGTCGACGACGTCATCGAGGAAGCTCTTCTGCGGGTTGTCGAGCCGGGAGCGATAGCCGCGGCCGTCGAGGCCGAAGCGCAAGCGGCCAGTCGCCGCGATCAGGTCCGCGATGCTCTGATGCGTGATCGCGAGGCGGCACGCTACAGCGCCGATCGGGCGTTCAGGCAATACGACGCCATCGATCCGCAGAACCGGCTGGTCGCGGCGGAACTGGAGTTGCGATGGAACCGGGCGCTTACGCGTGTCGGCGAGATCGAGAGCAGGATTGCCGCGCATGATGCCTCGACATCGGAGCCATCACTTCTGTCGCCAATACACGTCACCGCGCTCGCCGCCGATCTCAAAGCTGTGTGGGCGGCGCCGACGACGGATGCAAGGCTCAAGAAGCGCATCGTTCGTACCGTCATCCGGGAGGTGGTCGCCGATATCGATGACGAAGCCTCCGAGATCGTTCTCCTGATCCATTGGGTTGGCGGCGTCCATACTGAACTGCGCCTGCCGAAGCGGCGCCGTGGACAGCGCAACAGCATGTCCGGCGATATCATCGCGGCCGTCCGCCAACTGGTGCTCATCGCCAATGATGATCTGATTGCCGGCATCCTCAACCGCAATGGACTGGTGAACGGCCACGGCAATCGATGGACACGCGAGCGGGTCACCGCGCACAGGTCGCATCATAAGATCCCTGTCTTCCGGCCAGCGGCGGACGGCAAAGAGCCGTGGCTTAACCTGAACAAGGCGGCGCGCCTTCTCGGCGGTTGCACCGAAGACCCTCAGGCTCGCCGCCGAGGCGGGCGAGATCGAAGGCGTTCATCCTCTGCCGGACGGTCCATGGGTCTTCAGCCGATCAACGCTTGACGAACCGGCGGCTCAGCGCATTGTTCATCGCGCGCGGCAAAACCCAAAATACCCCATGGGATCGCATCCAGATCAGCAAAACCTATTCACTTCAACGGCATAGACAGATGGGTGTTATGAAACAGGATTTAAGTCCTCCCGCCACTCGGCGATGAGGTGCGAGCGTGGTAGAGGCCGAAGAATGAGGGTATCCTGCGCTGCTTGGGGACAAAGCCATGACGTTGGCCGCCATTGACAGACTGGTTCATCACGCGACGATTTTCGAAATGAACGTCGAGAACCCCGTTTAACGGAAAATAGCGATGGCACGCCCGCGCGCTGGCCTCGGCCTTCGCTGATTGACGCGCCGCGATAAGCAAACGTCAGCATAGGTTGTCGCGCAAATGAAAGCGTGCCTCCCGCTTCAAACGGAGGCCGGCTTTTTTAGTGAGTTCAACGGCCCGCGACAAAAATCTCTCATCTGATTGACGCTCCGCGACAATCTAAAAGCCGGCCTCATTGACTCACCGCGACAACGACGAAGATACCCATTGCAACTCACTGATCAACAGGCCATCTTCACCAAATCGCGACCACCTAACTCTTGATCATGATCGTCGCGCTTCCCCTCACGCGGAATATAGGGACAATTACACGCTCAGGCAAATATACTTCATTTCAGTATAATGATCGATTCCGTATTTCGAACCTTCACGGCCTATTCCCGACTGCTTGATGCCGCCAAAGGGCGCAACCTCAGTGGAGATCAGCC
>NZ_RZOL01000153.1:0-13581 GCF_004022985.1 Mesorhizobium sp. M7A.F.Ca.ET.027.02.1.1
CCCTCACCCGGCACGATGATGCGCAAGTCGGCGACGATCTCGTCGCGCCGGCGCATCGTGGCGTCGTCTGGTTTCGGCATGGCCAAGCCGGACATCGGTAGCCTCATTTCGCTTGACTGGTCAAAATCTTTTACCAGTGAAGCGCGCTGGGTGCAAATCCTGTGATGGTTGGGAATCCGGCATCAAGGCTGGGGCAAGCTTCCGCAGCGGCAATCTGCCGCTGTCTCACCCTCCCCCGCGCGGCGCTCTACGAGGACCCCCACCCCGTCTCACGATCTTCGCTTCGCTGCATCATGAGCCGACCCTCCCCACAAGGGGGAGGGTGAGCAGATCTATTCGCCGGGCGGCTTGCCGGGCTCGGAGTGCATCCGGCGCACGCGGCGTACGCCCCACCAGACCAGCAGGATGGCGACAGGCACCGAAGCCGCGGTAATGATCTCCGGTGCGAAGGCATGGCCGAAGATCGAGGCACCCTTGGCGACATAGCCGACAAGGCCGACCACATAATAGGAGACGGCGGCGACCGAGAGCCCCTCGACGGTCTGCTGCAGGCGCAGTTGCAGGCGGGCGCGGTTGTTCATCGAGGCAAGCAGGTCGCGGTTCTGCTTCTCGACCTCGACATCGACCCAGGTGCGCAGCAGCGTCGTGGCGCGGGTCAGTTTTCGCGACAGATTTTCCTGCCGCTCCTCGACCGAGCGGCAGGTGCGCATTGCGGGCGCCACCCGGCGCTGCAGGAACCCGCGCCATGTGTCATAGCCGGGCACAGCCTCTTCCTCGAGCGCCTCCAGCCGTTCGCCAACGATGCCGTTATAGGCGCGGCTGGCGCCGAAACGGTAAAGGCTCGATGCCGCGTCCGCCTCCAGCTCCGCCGCAAGTTCGGTCAGATCGGCCAGCAAGGTCTGGCTGTCGCGAGTCCCGGTGACCTTCATCTCCAACGTGGTCTGCGCCAGCCGGTCTTCGATGCGGCGGGCGCGGCCGGACAAGGTCAGCGCCAGCGGCAGGCCGAGCATGGCCAGCGTCCGATAGGTCTCGATGTCGATAAGCCGCTGCGACAACGCGCCGGTACGCGCCGGGGTCAAGCCGCGATCGAGCAGCAGCATGCGCGTCAGACCATCGCCGTCCTGGCGAAAATCGGTGATGATGGCCGCGTTTCCGCGCTCGACCAGCGAGTAGCACAAGCTGGTCGGATCGAAACCGGCTATCAGCTGCTCGCTCGCTTGCGTCCATTTGCGGATTTCGAGCCTGATGCCGGAGATGCAGGTTCCTGGCGGCGAAAACCCGTTGCCGAAGGGGGAGTCCTCCTGCGTCCTGCCGCTTTCGGAAAGCGGCCCTTCCCACAAATAGGTCGAGAACTCGGTGTGACGCTCCCAGCGCAGCGAGCCCTTGCCCCATTTCATGGCATGATGGCGGGCCTGGCGGTCGGGCGCGGCGATGCCGAGGCGCCGCGACAATTCGGAAAGCACCGCGTGGTCGACGCCCGAGCCACCCTCCGTCATGAAGGCGAGTTGCATCAGGACGCGTGGCTTTTCGATCAGCGGGTGCGGCCGGGCATGAACCTCGCCGAGTGCGCCGGGCCGGCCCTCATGCGCGGGAAAGCCCATGACGCTGCCCTTGGCGCGCGGCTGGAATTCGAGATCGGACGGGTCGTCTGACACGGCTTGTTCCCTGAGTTTCCTTGAACCTCTTGCACCCGCGTCCCTCTAGTGCCAATGGCCTGATGACGCAAACGGCAAAGGTAGCCGAAGATGATGGCATCGGGCGGAAAATCGGCCCGCTTTTGTCAATTGGATAAATAATTTGACCAGTTGGCGAGGCAGGCTCTATTCTGCGACACCGGTTCACCTTCCAGGCATTCTGTTGAGCGACATTTTTTCCAGGATCGAGCATTCGCGCACCGCCGACGAGGTGGTGCAGCAAATCGAGAGCCTCATCCTCGAAGGCGTGCTGCGCACCGGCGACCGGCTGCCGGGCGAGCGCGAGCTTGCACGCCAGTTCGACGTATCCCGGCCGATCCTGCGTGATGCGCTGAAGTCACTGGAAGGACGCGGCCTTTTGACGACAAGGCCCGGCGGCGGCACGCATGTCGCCGATGTCATCGGCCAGCTCTTCACCAAACCGGTGACGGACCTGATCTCGATGCACCGCAAGGCAGTGACCGATTATCTGGAATATCGCCGCGAGATCGAAGGGGTCGCGGCTGAATACGCGGCACGGCGCGCCACTGCGGACGACATGGCGCTGCTCGACAAGATCATGGCACGTATGGACGATGCGCACCGGACCGGCGACTTCGACGACGAGGCCGAGATCGATGTCGAGTTCCACCACGCGATCTGCGAATGCGCGCACAACATCATCCTTTTGCACACGTTGCGTTCCTGTTACCGGCTGTTGTCGGAGGGCGTGTTCCAGAACCGGCTGCTGGTGTTCAGCGTGCCCGGCGCGCGCGACGCCCTGCTGGCGCAGCACCGCGCGATCCATGCGGCGGTGAAGGCCGGCGATCCGGATGCTGCCCGGCAAGCGGCGATGGACCACATCACCTATGTCGAACGGTCGATGGCGGAAGCCGAGCGCAGCGGCGACTGGCAGCGCGTTTCGCGACTGAGGCTGAAGCAGCGGGTCGAAGCCACCGATACCGAACCTGCACGCAAACGCTCCTAGCTATCGAAACGGGAAGCCCATGAGCCAGATCCTGACCATCGCCGACCTCAAGGACCTCGCCCGCCGGCGCGTGCCGAAGATGTTCTTCGACTATGCCGATTCCGGTTCGTGGACCGAAAGCACGTATCGGGCCAACGAAGAGGACTTTCAGAAGATCAAGTTCCGCCAGCGCGTGCTCGTCGACATGGACAACCGTTCGCTGGCATCGACGATGATCGGCGAAAAAGTGTCGATGCCGGTGGCATTGGCGCCAACCGGCATGACCGGCATGCAGCACGCCAATGGCGAGATGGTGGCGGCTCAGGCGGCGGAGGAATTCGGCGTGCCGTTCACCTTGTCGACGATGAGCATCTGCTCCATCGAGGATGTCGCCTCGGTAACCACGAAGCCGTTCTGGTTTCAGCTCTATGTGCTGCGTGACAAGGAGTTCGTGCTCAACCTGATCGATAGGGCAAAGGCGGCGAAATGCTCGGCGCTCGTGCTGACGCTCGACCTGCAGATTCTCGGTCAGCGCCACAAGGACATCCGCAACGGGCTTTCGGCGCCACCCAAGCTGACGCTGACGAACATCGTCGACATGGCCATCCGCCCGCGCTGGTGCGCCGCCATGGCCGGCACGAAGCGGCGGACCTTCCGCAACATTGTCGGCCACGCCAAGGGCGTCGGCAACATGGCCTCGCTGGCATCGTGGACGACGGAGCAGTTCGACCCGCATCTGTCGTGGAAGGACGTCGCCTGGATCAAGGAGCGCTGGGGCGGCAAGCTGATCCTCAAGGGCATTCTCGACAAGGAGGACGCGCTGATGGCGGCCAAGACCGGCGCCGACGCGATCATCGTTTCCAACCATGGCGGGCGCCAGCTCGATGGTGCGTCGTCGTCGATCGGCGTTCTGGAAGAGATTGCCGACGCGGTCGGTGACACGATCGAAGTGCATATGGATGGCGGCATCCGCTCCGGCCAGGATGTCCTGAAGGCGCTTTGCCTAGGTGCCAAGGGAACCTATATCGGCCGGCCATTTCTTTACGGCCTGGGTGCGCTTGGCAAGGAAGGGGTTACCAAGGCGTTGGAAATCATCCGCAAGGAGATGGACATCACGCTGGCCCTGTGCGGAAAGCGTCTTGTCACCGACATGGGCAAGGACCAGCTCCGGCGCTAAGCCCGTGACCGCACGACCACGGAGACACCGAAAAATTGGCAGAACCCGGCATCCATTTTCTCGACGCGCATGGGCCGGAAGGTGTGCGTCTTTACGCGATCGGCGATGTCCACGGCCGGCTCGACCTGCTGGCCGCCATGCATCGGCGCATCAGGACCGAGATCGAGCAGGAGGCGCCTGCCGACTGGCGCGTCATCCATCTTGGCGACTATGTCGACCGCGGGCCGGACTCGAAGGGCGTCATCGATTTCCTGATCGAAGCGGAAGAGCGCGACCCTCGTCACCTGATGCTGGCCGGCAACCACGACATCGGTTTTCTCGACTTTCTCAAGACCCCTGACCCGGAAGGGCTTTTCATCCGGTTCGGCGGCATCCAGACGGCACAGTCTTACGGCGTGGCGATCAGTGAAGGCACAAGCGTGTGGTTCGGCAAGGCCGAATCGGCCGTGCGCAAAGGACATCAGGCCCTGGTCGAGGCCGTGCCGCAAAGCCACATCGACTTCCTGCGATCGCTGCCGTTCTCCGCGACTTTCGGGGACTTCTTCTTCTGTCATGCCGGCATCAGGCCGGGCAATCCTCTGGAGAAGCAAAGCCCGCAGGACCTGATCTGGATCCGCGACGTCTTCCACAACCACCCCGACCTCTATCCGAAGATCGTGGTGCACGGCCACACGCCGGTGCCGGAGGCGGAAGTGATGGCCAACCGCGTCAATGTCGACACGCTTGCCTGGCAATCAGGCATGCTGAGCGCGCTCGTTGTCGACGGCGCGGACAAACGCATCCTGACAATGACGATCAAGGAAGCTTGAGCGTCGCGCGTCGGAGGACGCGAAAGGCGCTTTCCGCCTTTAGCGCAGCGAGGCGGTGACGCCGTAACCGTCGACGGCGTTGTGGTTGTTGGCTGCGTCGGCGGCATAGATGCCGAGACCGCACAGCACGATGGCGGACAACATGGCAAAGGACAGAAGCGCTGCTTTCACGGAGGTCATCTCTTGTTGAGCTTTCTGCATCTGTGCACCAGGCGGTTACCAATGCGTTGAAACGGAGAATTCGCTTCAAAGTTTCGACGATTTTGCGCTTCTAGGCATGTTCTGTATCAACGGTGTGTCGCGCGGGTCACACAAAGGTTCATAGCCGTTGCACAGAAGATGCAGAGCGCGCGCCTTCTAGGATGGCGGGCGGACACAAGCCAAGAATGAAACGGTTTTCCCCAGGCGGTTTCACCGCTGCGTGCCAATTATGTCACGCTGGAGGGTACGGAGAGGCCAACACTCAGATGGTCGCTACCCAGGCACGGGCAATGGCGAGGCCAGCGGCATCCGCATCGGGCCCGTTGCGGGCCATTTCGCCATCGAGCTTGCCGGCCCAGTCGGGATGGCGAGCGGCGATGGTCGGGGCAAAGGACGTGCTCCAGTCCTCGACCATCGGCCGGTCGGCCTCGAAATGGAACTGGAAACCGTAGACGGCGCGTCCGACGCGAAATGCCTGGTTCTCGGCGACATCGTTGCCGGCAAGCCGCACGGCGGCCTCGGGCAGCACGAAGGTGTCGTCATGCCACTGGAAGATCGGGAATTTCTCCGGCAGCGCGCCCAGCACCGGATCGCCCTTGGCGTCCGCCGTCAGCGATACGCCGTGCCAGCCGAACTCATTGGCGCCGCCGATGCGGTTTTCGCCGCCGAAGGCACGGGCGACGAGTTGGCTGCCCAGGCAGATGCCGAGCACGGCGCGATCCTTGTCGGCAAAGTCGCGGGTCAGTTCGAGCAGTGCCGGGAAATAGGGGTACTCATCGTCGGCCAGCGCGTTCTGGCCGCCGCCGAGCACGATCATGGCATCATGCCCGGCCGCGTCATCCGGCAGGGGATCGCCCCTGTAAGGGAGACGCAGGTCGAGATCGGCACCCGCTTCCGCAAGTGCTGCGCCGACCTGGCCGAGGCCGGTATTGTCGTAGTTCTGCACCACCAGCACCCGCATCACAAAACCCTGCTGACATGAAAAAGATGCGAGGAGCGATATCATGCCGCTCGCATTGCAGCCAAGATGCGTGTCCGGAGAGAAAACTATGCCACTGCAGAACCGGGTCGATCCGTTCGGTACCATCCACGCCGTGCCTGATCGCGGCCTGTTCACCGGCAATCGCGGCATCATCCACGATCCCGAGACCAAGACGCTCAAGAAGAAGCGCTGGGCGCTTCCGGCCTGGATCATCTGCGTCCGCCAATTCCGCGATGTGCGGCGCGAACCGATGGGCCGCAACCGGAAGGGCGGCAAAGCGGGCTGGACAGAACTGTTCTTCCTCGACGAGGTGACGGCATTGGCGGCCGGGCATCGCCCCTGCTTCTTTTGCCAGCGCGAACGGGCCAGGGATTTCGTCGGCCGCTTCGGCGACGGGTTCGGCATTGCCGAACCGCGCGCGCCGATGGTCGACAAGCGGCTGCACAAGGAGCGGCTGGCCTCGGGCGGCAGGCCGCCAGGGATTGCTGTTGAAGACCTTGCCGGCCTGCCGGACGGCGCCATGGTTGCGGATGGTCGCACTGTTTATGCCCTGCGTAGGGGCAAGACGCTGCGCTGGTCGTTTGCGGGATATGGCCCACCCGCAGATTTCGGCCTGCTCAAAGGCAGGACGCTGTCGCTGCTGACGCCGGCCACGACGCTCGCCGTGCTGCGGCATGGCTTTCGGCCGGTGTGGCATCCTACCGCCGAGGCTTGACGCCGGCGGCCGGCTCGCTCATTCCTCGGCGATGCGCGCCAATTACAAGATGCAACGTCTGTTCGTGCCCGACGATCTCGCGCCGGATGTCGAGTTCGACGCTGGCCAACAGCAGAGCCACTATCTCCTGCATGTGCTGCGGCTTGGCGAAGGCGCCGAAATCCTGGTGTTCAATGGCCGCGACGGGGAGTGGTCAGCGGCCATATCAGCGAAGACGAAAAGGGCGGTGCGGCTGAAGGTGTCAGCGCTGCAGCGGCCGCAGCCGCCGCTGCCTGATCTCGTCTACTGCTTTGCGCCACTGAAGCAGGGCCGGCTCGACTATCTCGTGCAGAAGGCGGTCGAGATGGGCGCCGGCATCCTGCAGCCGGTCATCACCCAGCACACGCAAGTGGCCAAGCCGTCGATCGATCGCCTGCGCGCCAATGTCGTCGAAGCCGCCGAACAATGCGGCATCCTGGCGGTGCCTCAGGTGCGCGAAGCCGAAAAATTCGACCGCCTGCTGACCGGTTGGGACACAGAGCGACGGCTGATCTTCTGCGATGAGGATGCTTCGACCAACAATCCGCTGGCCGCGCTGCAGGCGGTCAAGGAAAAGAAGCTTGGGCTGCTGGTCGGGCCGGAGGGCGGTTTTTCCGACGACGAGCGCAAGATGCTGCGCGCCCTGCCCTTCGTCACCGCCATTCCGCTCGGCCCGCGTATCCTGCGCGCCGACACCGCGGCGGTGGCCGCGCTCGCGGTGATGCAGGCAACTGTCGGAGACTGGTGAGACGTCATCCCTTGCAAGGGATGCAGAGTTCCAGCAACGTTCAATTCCTGTTGACCTGTGGCTCAGGATTTTTCGCTTGATCGTCTGCTGACATTTCGTCCATTTACCGCCGGCGGTCATCCGGCCGCCTCTGAGGGTACCATCATGGCGCGCGATACGACCGATTTCCGCCCGATCGAAGGTGTCGACGAACTCGTCGAGCATCTGGCCGAAGGCAACAAGCCGCGCGACAAATGGCGCATCGGCACCGAGCACGAGAAATTCCCCTTCTATGTCGACGGCAATGCACCGGTCCCCTATGGCGGCGAGCGCGGCATCCGCGCCATTCTCGAAGGCATGCAGTCAAAGCTCGGCTGGGATCCGATCGTCGATGACGGCCGCATCATCGGCCTGGTCGAGCCGACCGGTCAGGGTGCGATTTCGCTGGAACCCGGCGGCCAGTTCGAGCTTTCCGGCGCACCGCTGGAAACGATCCACCAGACCTGCCGCGAGGGCAACGCCCATCTGGCGCAGGTGCGCGAGATCGCCGAGCCGATGGGCATCCGTTTCCTCGGCCTCGGCGGCAGCCCGAAATGGTCGCTGGCCGAGACGCCGAAAATGCCGAAATCGCGCTATGAGATCATGACGCGCTACATGCCCAAGGTCGGCACCAAGGGCCTCGACATGATGTACCGCACCTGCACGATCCAGGTGAATCTCGACTTCGAGAGCGAAGCCGACATGCGCCGCAAGATGCAGGTGTCGTTGAAGCTGCAGCCGCTGTCGACGGCATTGTTCGCCAATTCGCCTTTCACCGAAAGCCACCCGAACGGCTTGCAGAGCTGGCGCGGCGATATCTGGCGCGACACCGACAACCAGCGCTCGGGCCTGCTCGAATTCTGCTTCTCGCCCGATTTCGGTTTCGCCGACTATGTCGAATGGGCGCTCGACGTGCCGATGTATTTCGTCATCCGCGACGGCCACTATCACGACATGACGCACATCACCTTCCGTCAGTTCATGGCCGGTGTCGCGCGCAATCAGGTGCCGGACGGGCTGCCGACAATGGGCGACTGGGCGAACCATCTGTCGACGCTGTTCCCGGACGTGCGGCTGAAGCGCTTCCTTGAGATGCGCGGCGCCGATGGCGGGCCATGGCGGCGCATCTGCGCGCTGCCTGCGTTCTGGGTCGGGCTGCTCTATGATGAAGCCGCACTCGATGCCGCCGAGGCGTTGACGTCGAGCTGGACGTATGAAGAAACGCTGGCGATGCGCAACGCCGTGCCGGAACAAGGCATTTCCGCACCGTTCCGCAACACCACGCTGCGCGAGATCGCGCGAGACGTGATGGTCATTTCCCGCATGGGCCTGAAGAACCGTGGCAAGAAGAACCGCGACGGTTATGACGAGACCTCGTTCCTCAACACGCTTGACGAGGTCGTGGCGCGCGGCACAACCAGCGCCGAGGAGATGCTGTCGGCCTACCACACGCGCTGGGGCGGCTCGATCGAGCCGGTTTTCATGGAATACGCCTATTAACCCTCGGATCTGGCAAAGCTGACCGGCCGGCAAAAGTCGCTTCAATCGGAAGTGGAAACAAACTAGGCTTCTTCGGCGAGGATTTCCGGAGGAGAGACCAATGCCTTCCTTGTTCGACATGCTGACACAGGCCCAGAACGGCAACGGCATGCAGGCCCTTGCCCAGCAATACGGGCTTTCGATGCAGCAGACGCAAGCCGCGGTCGCCGCATTGCTGCCGGCCTTTTCGCAGGGGCTGCAGCGCAACACAGCCGACCCTTACGGGCTCGGCGCCTTCATGACGGCGATGGCCAGCGGCCAGCACGCCAAGTATTTCGAGGACGCAACCCGGGCCTTCTCGCCGCAAGGCGTCGATGAGGGCAACGGCATTCTCGGGCACCTGTTCGGCTCGAAAGACCTGTCTCGCGCCGTGGCCAGCCAGGCGGCGCAAGCCAGCGGCGTCAATCAGCAGATCCTGCAGCAGATGCTGCCGGCCATCGCCTCGATGGTCATGGGCGGGTTGTTCAAGCAGACAACAAATCAGATGCAGGCCGCCGGCGGTTTTGGCGGCGGCGGCAACAATCCGCTGGGCGAGATCATCGAGCAGATGATGCGGCAAGGCGGCGGCATGCAGGCCCCGGCGCCGCAGCCGCGCCAGGCGCCGCCACCCCAGAACCCGATGGACAACCCGCTCGGCAAGGTGTTGCAGGACATGTTCGGCGGCGGTGCGCCTCAGCCACAGCCGCAAAGCCAGCCGCAGCCGCAGCCCAATCCCTACGGCGACAATCCACTCGGCAAGGTGCTGCAGGACATGTTCGGCGGTGGCGCGCCTCAGCCGCAGCCGCAAGGGCGGGCGCAGCCGCAGCCTCAGCAGACACAAAGCCCCTACGGAGACAATCCGCTGGGGAAAATCTTCGAGGAGATGCTGCGGCAAGGTGGCGGTGGCTTAGGCGGCATCCCTGGCGGACAGCCGGCGCCGCAACAGCCTCAAGCGCCCCCACTGCAGCGTCAGGCACCGCAGCCACAGGCCAATCCGAGCGGCAGGCCGAAAAACCCGTTCGACGACCTGTTCGGCAAGATGTTCGAGACCGGCGCCCAGCAGCGTGACGACTACCAGAAGGGAGTCGAGACGATCTTCGACCAGTTCAAGCGGGATATGGACCGACGGTAGGCGACATACGTGGGTAAGAGACTGGAGCAGATGCGCCGCAATCCGCGCGGCGACTGGTCGATAGCCGATGTGAAGGCGGTTTGTGACGAAGCTGGTGTCCAATGCGTGCCGCCAAGGTCAGGCGGTTCACACTACAAGGTCTATCATTCGGCAATGACCGATATTTTGACTGTGCCTTTCAAACGCCCGATCAAACCCGTATATATCCGAAAGCTCGTGGCATTTATCGACGAGGCAAAGAGACATGATGGACAGACTTGAATATCCGGTCGTCATTGCGCCACTTTCTGCAGAGGATGGAGGCGGTTTTTCGGCTTTGGTGCCTGATCTGCCAGGTTGCGTGAGTGATGGCGACACTCCTGAAGAGGCCATCGCTAATGTCCAAGACGCCATAGCATCTTGGATAGAGGCCGCGCATGAGCTCGGCAGATCGATACCAAGGCCATCGCGAAAGCTGGCATTCGCCTGACAGCCAAAGGAAAAGCCCGGTCCTGGGAGGACCGGGCAGAGTGCAGGCGGGCCGGGGGGGGGATCCGGCAGGGAGTGGGAGCCTGCATACTCGTCAGTCGCGTCGAACCCCGAAAAGGTTCGCGGCAACCTAAACAACAAGCATCAGATCAGGCCACCTTGCGGGCGATGTCCTCGATCGCCTCGACGCGATCGCTGGCGATTTCGCGCAGCATCGCCGTCGGGTCGCGGCCAAACGGCACGTCGATGGCGACGTGCAGGTCGCCGCGCATCAGGCCGATATCGGCGAGTTCGGCGTCCGACATCTCGCCAAGACGGTAGAAGGCGCGGCGGTTTTTCCAAGCGCGGTAGACGTTGGAGACGGTGTTGGCCACGCGCGTCGCAACGGCCGGACGCGAGGTGATGCGCGAGGTCTCGGTGGCGAAATCGAACGTGGTCATGTCGGTCTCCTTCAGACTCGAACGGGCAAAACCAGGCGATCGGCGCTGGCGACAGCGGCCGTTCCGGCTTCGATTCACATGCCTTCATGTGGACAATGCCAATTTGCCATCGGCCGATTGATTAATCCAACGAATGTTTCTAATCTTTACCATCAACACCAGTGATGGATCATGTCGATGAAATCGCCGCTCGATCTCGATCAGTTGCAGACCTTCATCTCGATTGCCGACACCGGCAGCTTCACCAGGGCGGCCGAAGAGGTGCACCGGACCCAGTCGGCGGTTTCGATGCAGATGCGTCGGCTGGAGGAGCGGCTCGGCAAGCCGCTGTTCGAAAAAGACGGGCGCACCAACAGGCTGACCGAGGAAGGCGACAAGCTGCTTTCCTATGCGCGGCGGCTGCTCTATCTCAACCGTGAGACGCTGGCTGCCTTCGACGACCGGCGGCTCGAAGGCACGATCCGCATCGGCACGCCCGACGACTATGCCGACCGTTTCCTGCCCGAGATCATGGCGCGGTTCACGCGCTCCAATCCGCGCGTCGAACTGACCGTCATCTGCGAGCCGACACCGGGGCTGGTCGAGCATATCAAGCGCGGCAATCTCGACCTCGCTCTGGTGACTCACAACGACGTACGCGGCCAGTCGGAGGTGGTGCGGCGCGAACCGCTGCTGTGGGTCACCTCGGCCAACCATGCGACGCATGAGCAGGAAACGCTGCCGATGGCCTTCGGCCGGCCGAACTGCATCTGGCGGCGCGCCGCCGTCGATGTGCTCGACCAGCAGAATCGCGACTATCGCATCCTGTTCACCAGTTTCTCTGCCACCGTCATCACAGCCGCGGTGCTTTCGGGCCTCGCGATCTCGGTGCTGCCGGAATGCGCGCTGCGGCCCGGCATGCGGGTGCTGAGCGAAGCCGACGGCTTCGGCGCCCTGCCCGATTGCCGCATCGGCATCATGCGCGGCCAGACGTCGCGGCCGGAGATCGTCGATGCGCTCGCCCGCCATATTTCGGAAAGCCTGGACAACATCTCCGTGCCGGTCGGTGAAGATCCCGGGACATTCGATTTCGCGGCACTCGCCTTCACCAAGCTGCGGCGAACCAAGCCGAACCAGATTCTGCCCGGCTGGTAGGCAGGGTCAGGTATGCGGGTTATGAACGGCTGGCCCGACGCAACCGCCTTGACGCGGGCGCCCAACCGTTCCCCAATCGACCGATGAGCGAAGCAGCATCCGAATCACGCACCAACGCCGCCGAATACACGGTGAGCGAGATTTCCGGCGCGCTGAAGCGCACGGTCGAGGACGTTTTCGGCAATGTGCGGGTGCGTGGCGAAATATCAGGCTACCGAGGACCGCATTCGTCCGGTCATGCTTATTTCGCGTTGAAGGACGACCGTGCCCGTCTCGACGCCGTGGTCTGGAAAGGCACGATGAGCCGGCTGAAATTCCGTCCCGAAGAGGGCATGGAGGTGATCGCCACCGGCAAGCTCACCACCTATCCCGGCAAGTCCAACTACCAGATCGTCATCGACAATCTGGAGCCTGCCGGCGCCGGCGCCCTGATGGCGCTGCTGGAGGAGCGCAAGCGGCGGCTGCAGGCCGAGGGGCTGTTCGATACCGGCCGCAAGCGGTTGCTGCCCTTCATGCCGCGCGTCATCGGCGTCGTCACCTCGCCGACGGGATCCGTCATCCGCGACATCATCCACCGCATCAAGGACCGCTTTCCGCTGCACATCCTGGTCTGGCCGGTGCGTGTTCAGGGCGAGACGTCAGGCGCGGAGGTGGCCGCCGCGGTCAACGGCTTCAACGCGCTGGCATGGGACGGCGCCATCCAGCGCCCCGATCTGCTGATCGTGGCGCGTGGCGGCGGCAGCCTCGAAGACCTCTGGGGGTTCAACGACGAGGCGCTCGCCCGCGCCGTCGCTGCCTCCGGCATTCCGGTGATCTCGGCTGTCGGCCACGAAACGGACTGGACGCTGATCGATCTCGTGGCGGATGTGCGGGCGCCAACGCCGACAGGTGCGGCCGAAATCGCCGTGCCGGTGAAGGCCGACCTCGAAGCAACGCTTGCCAGTCTCGGTGCGCGGCTGAAAGCGGCGGTCCTGCGCAATTTCGAACGCAAGCGGCAGGCCGCCCGTGCCGCCGCCCGGGCTCTGCCCTCGCCCGATCAATTGCTGGCGCTGCCGCGGCGACGCCTCGATGAGGCGACGTCCAGGCTCGGCCGGGGCCTGTTGGTCTCCACCGAACGCAAGCGTGCAAGGTTTTTTGCCGTAAAGCTGACACCGGCAATGCTGTCACAGCGCATTGCCGAGGCGCGGCGAACCAACGAGCGCAATCTTATGCGAGCACAAGGCGCGCTACGCGCGTTGGCAAGAGCCCGGCGTGCGGAGCTTAACCGAGCGGCGGATCAATTGCCAAAATGTGCCAGGGCATCGCTGCAGCGGCACAAGCAGCAACTGGCTCTGCTGCAAGGCCGCATCACGATCGAGCCGACGGCACGGCGGCAACGCGTACAGAGGGATTTGCTGACAGCTTTGACAAGACGCGGCACGCAAGCAGTGGTGCTCAGGCTGGAGCGCCTGCGCGGCCGTGTCGTCCAGGCCGACAGGTTGATGGCGTCGCTGTCGCACAAGGCCGTCCTGGCGCGCGGCTTTGCGCTGGTGAGGGATGCGGATGGCGTGGTGATCAAGCAGGCTGCCGAGGTGGCGGTGG
>NZ_RZOL01000154.1:0-13522 GCF_004022985.1 Mesorhizobium sp. M7A.F.Ca.ET.027.02.1.1
AGGATGTAGTGCGCCTGCACAGTCATGTTCTTGGCGCCATCCCTGGCCATGTCCGTCGCCGGGGTGACAGACGCCTCCGGCGTCAACTCGGGGCAGAGCACGGCCTGGTACTCGATGAAGGGAACCACTTCGAAGGTCAACATGGCAAACAGGGCGGTTCGGCCCCTGGCGGCAAAATTCGCCGGCGCCGAGGCGAGATGCGTCCAGCCGCTTTCGCCCATGGCTGCCTCGGTGAAAGTCGTGCCGGCATGGACGGTGTTGGTCATCGTCACCACGCCATTCTGCTTCAGGATCTTCTGGATGCGGATGGTGACCTGATAGGCGTCGTCACGATCAAAGACGACCCGGCTTTTCAGGAACCGGTTTTCGACATTGACTAGCGGCGGGTTGAGGAAACGCAGGCCGAACGCGCTTTCGGAAATACCGTGGGTGTTGACGCTCACCTGATGCGCCTCGACACCGGCCTCGTATAGCGCGCGCTTGCCGATGATGGTCTGGGCGGTGAATTGATCGCACCAGAGGATGGCGCCGTGGCCGCGCTGCAAGGCCGACCGCAGCCCTTCCAGTCCCTCCAGCCGGATCGTCGGCGACCAGCGGCCAGCCACCAGATGTGCGGCAAGTTGCAGGCGGCGCCGATGGCGCGCCGCCAGCAATCCCTCGAACAGCTTGCATGTATCGATGCCATCGCCAAGCACCGCGCGTGTCGCGGCCGCGTAGGCCGGGAATTCCTTGCGCATATGGCGCTTGAGGCGAACCCTCGATATGCGGCCGCAGATCGGCGCCCACCAGCGCACCGGCAGCGCCGCTGCCACCACGAGATAGAAGACGGACAGCAGGCCTTCGCGAAGGTCCTTGTTGGAAAAGCGGCGAAACCGGCCGGGGTGAACCAGCTTGCGGCTGAAGAAGCGGACGTCCTCCGCCCGTTCCGGGACGAAGACGTCGGCGATGATTTCAGTGCGGAAACTGGCTGCCGATGGCAGCTTGCGGGCGGCCTTGCGGGATTTTACGAACCACCAAAGCCTCATCGGTCCAGCCCGTTCTTCGAACCCCGCTTTACTGCGTCGGCTTGGGACGTGCAAGGTCATGTCCGCGCTCAAGACTTCTGCAAATTTCGCTTGCCCTATACCTGGGGGACAGGCGTGTGCAACGCGAGCTGGCGCCCGCGACGCCGGACCGCTGATCGCTGACCGGCAGTCGCTATTCCATATACGGCGTCAGCACATCTTCGATCCATTTCATGAATGCGCGGACTCGGCGCGACAGATTGCTCCGATGTGCAACGACGAGGGATACGGCGAGCGCCCGTCGACGAAAATCGGGTATGATTTCGACAAGCGCTCCACTCTCCAAGTATCGGCCAATGCCCAAAAGTGGCGCCTGAATCACACCAAGGCCGGCGAGGGCGGCGGCTTCGTAGGTCTGCGCGCTGTTGACGTGCAGCGCACCTGGCAACTGAAGCGTCGCGTAGCTGTCGCCGTCCGGATATTCCCATCCATAGGGTCTCGCGCCCAGCACCGTCGAAAAGTGAATTGTCCTATGTTCCTGACGCTGGAGATCATCCAGCGACCGAGGGACGCCATGGCGCGCCAGATAGGCGGGACTGGCAGCGTTGGCCATGCGCAACAGGCCCAACGGGCGGGCGATCAGCGTTTCGTCGCGAATGGGTCCAAGCCGCAATACACAATCGAACCCCTCTTGAACCAGATCGACTTGCCGGTCCGTACTCGACACCTCCAGCTCCAATTGGGGGTGCGCCGCCATGAAATCCGGCAAGGCCGGCACGATCGTTGTGCGCGCCACTTCGGTCGGAAGGTCGACTCGCAAACGCCCGCGAAGTGCCACGCGATCGCCTGCGAACATCGAGTGCAGATCATCGACTTCAGCGAGCAGATCGCGGGCACGGGCATGAAATGCACGTCCGTCTTCCGTCAACCGCACGCTGCGCGTCGTCCGGTGCAGGAGCCTGACACCGAGATCTTCTTCCAGCTTCCGGACCGCCGTTGAGGCTCTCCCCTTTTGGATGCCAAGGCTGTCGGCTGCGCGGGTGAAGCTCCCCATTTCCGCTACCGTTATGAAAATGAGGATGGGTTCGAGATTTTGTATTTTCGTGCCCCGGTATTGTTCCCCAAAAAGAGAACAGTCGGTTCATTTCCTCGGTGTTTATCACGCCTGAGAGGCACAGTAAGCTTCGAATATGGGATCTCCCCATCGGAGAATGACAAGTGTCCGAAACTGTGAACCCGCATCAGACACCTGAAACTATGACCTTGCATCGCGCCCTGTGGGCCGGCCGGATAATGAGCGCGTTTGTCGTTATCGCTTTGATGACAGACGGCACTGTTCAGCTTTTCGCGCCGGCACGGGTCGCGAGCATGTTGCAGGAAACCGGGTTCGCGATGGATCTGACGCGCGTCGTGGGTCCGATCATCCTCGCCTGCGCCATCCTCTACGCCATCCCGGTCACCGCCGTCCTCGGCGCGATCCTGGTGACGGGCTTTTTGGGAGGTGCCATCTGCGCCCATCTCCGCATCGGTGAGTTGGGATCGCCGCCGGAAATCATTTCCCTGCTTCTGGGCGCGATGACCTGGGGCGGCCTCTATCTGCGCGATCCCCGTATCCGGGCCATTCTGCCGCTCATCCATTGAACCAACAGGGGCAGTTCTGTCCCTCAACATCAGGAGAAAACACATGTTCTTAGTAATGGGAATCACGGGAGTGGGCGGCGCGACGGCAAGGCATTTGCTAGCGCAAGGCAAAAAGGTGCGCGCGCTGGTCCGCGACCGTGAGAAAGCGTTGAGCTGGGCGAACCGGGGCGTGGAGCTGGTTGACGGCGATTGGAATGATTCGGCAGCCATCGAGCGGGCGCTCGAAGGCGTCGAAGGCGCGTTCGTCATGCTGCCCCCTGTCTGGGCGCCGTCGCCCGATTACAAGGAAGCAAAGGGCGTGATTGCAAGCTATGTCGAGGCGCTCACCAAGGCAGCGCCGCCGCGAGTGGTTGCGCTTTCGTCGATGGGCGCGAACAGAACCAGCGGGCACGGGGTGATCGCGGCCTTGTCCCTTCTGGAGCAAGATTTTCGCGAGCTGACATCGCCAGTTGCTTTTGTGCGCGCAGGCGGATTCTTCGAGAATTTTCTTTTCGGGTTGCAGGTCGCGCAGGGCGGAACGCTGCCGGCTTTCTACAATCCGACAAACCGGAAATCGACAATGGTCGCGACGAACGACATCGGCGCGGAATTCGCAACGCTTTTGACCGGGCCAACGTGGTCAGGGCAGCGCATCGTCGAGCTTGGTTCGATGGTCAGCGCGGATGAAGTCGCGGAGCAGTTGGGTGAAGTCCTGAATCTCGACGTGAAAGCCTTTGCAATCCCGCGTGCAGGGTGGGCGGAAGCGCTCGAACAATTCGGCATCCCGAAGGGCCACAGCGGACCTGCCGAAGAAATGTACGAGGCCGTGAATGCAGGATGGATGGACCTCGGTGTGGCGGGTACGGAGCACGTCGCGGGTACGACGTCCGCACGCGCTGTATTCGAGGCTGCGTCAAATGTGAACGGGTAGGCCAAAACTGCATGGGGTTCTCCGTGATTTCGAGCTTCGAAACCCGAGATTCGGAGAACTCCCTCCTTCAACGCACGAATCTCACATCTGTCTGAGCGCGGTCAGCTTGCAGTGGTTTATATCTGCGACGTCAGTTCAACCGGGAAATCGTCATTGTCGGCGTCGCGCATGGCGGCAAGGCTGCGATTGTCCAGCACTTCGGCGATCGCCTGCCGCACCTCCAGCATCATGTGGCGGACCTGGCAGGTCGCCTCGTCGCAATCCTCGCAGCGCTGATACTGCGTGCGGCTGGCGCAAGGGATCGGCGCCAGCGGCCCATCAAGCACGCGCACGACGTGGCCGATCTTGATTTCGGAGGCCGGCCGGGCGAGGCGATAGCCGCCTTCCTTGCCCTTGCGGCTCTGAACGAAGCCGGCATTGCGCAACTCGCCAAGGATGGCATCGAGGAATTTCTTCGGGATGTTGTTGGCCACCGCGATGTCATTGACGAAAGCCAATTGGCCGGCCGGCAGGCCGGACAGATGCACTAGGGCCTTGAGGCCGTATTTGCCTTTTTTCGTCAGCATGCCCAGATCAACCCATTGAAGCCCCAACCACTCGCATCTGGCGACTGTTTGTGTGCAAATAATGACGTTTTCGCCGCGCGATGATGTTTCGCGAAAACAAGCCGCCGGATTGCAGTTAGGCACAAACGCGTTGATTCTTTGTAACGTTTTGCACTGAGAAGGCGGATATTCCGCTGATAACCAGGTTTTCGGCGTTCAAAACGAAAAAAGCCGGCAGGGCGCCGGCTTTTCCGTCAACTGCGCAGATATCGCGGCCTTCAGCGGCTGCCGTAGGTCTGGTCGAGCAGGCCGCCAGCGGCGAAATGCTCTTTCTGCACTTTGTCCCAGCCGCCGAAGACGTCTTCCACCGTCAGCAGCCGGATATCGGGGAAATCGGCCTTGTATTTTGCCGCCACAGCGGCGTCGCGGGCTCTGAGGCCGTTGCGGGCGGCGATGTCCTGGCCCTCCGGCGTGTAGAGGAAGTCGAGATAGGTCTTGGCCAGATCGCGCGTGCCGTGCTCGTCGGCAACTTTGTCGACGATCGCGACGGGGAATTCGGCCAGCAGGCTGACCGTCGGAGTGACCTGCTCGAATTTGCCGTCGCCATACTCCTTGCGGATGCCGCGCGTCTCCGACTCGAAGGTGATCAGCACATCACCGATCTCGCGCTGCACGAAGGTGGTGGTCGCGGCGCGGCCGCCGGTGTCGAAAATCGGCACGTTGTTGAAAAGCTTGGTGATGAACTCCTTCACCTTGGCCTCGTCGCCCTTGAAGGCTTCCTTGGCGTAGGCGGTGGCCGCCAGATAGGTGTAGCGCGCATTGCCGGAGGTTTTCGGATTTGGGAAAATCACCTGCACGTCGTCGCGCACGAGATCGTTCCAGTCCTTGATATGCTTGGGATTGCCCGCGCGGACAAGGAAGGACGGCAGCGAATAGAAGGGCGAGGCGTTGTCGGGAAAATCCTTTTGCCAGTCGGCCGAGACGAGGTCCTTCTTGACCAGGAAGTCGATGTCGGTGACCTGGTTGAAGGTAACGACATCGGCGCCAAGGCCCTCGGCGATGGCACGCGCCTGCGCCGAAGTGCCGGCATGCGACTGATCGACCGTGACGCCCGGATGCTGCGCGATGAAGGCCTTGTTCACCTGCACGAACAGTTCGCGGCCGACGTCATAGGACGCATTGAGCAGTTTGTCGGCCGACCAGGCTTGGGAGGATGCAAGGAACAGGCCTGCGACGGTGGCAAGCCCGAGGAAAAATCGTCTCATGAAAACAGGCTCCGATGCAATTTATGGTGGGACCATAGCCGGGGTGCGTGGTGTGCGACGAGGCATGCGCCGTAGGTTCGTGGCCTCATCGTAGGAAAATATGTCGCCTAAGTCCATGAATGTTGGAATTCTGTTCCAGGAGAATGCTACCTTCGTCGGAGTTTTTCTGCGCCTTGTTTTGCGGCGCTGCATGGCATATACAAAAGGCATATACAAAAGAGCTGCAACATGCCCCAGAGCCGACATTCAACAACGCCGCCCAAGGAGGCGAAGCTGTTTCGCAACAACCGCAGCCAGGCGGTGCGCATTCCTGTCGAGTTCGAGCTTCCCGGCGAAAAAGTCCTGATCAGCCGGGAAGGCGATCGTCTTGTCATCGAGCCGGTTCGCAAACCTGGCCTCACCGCGTTGCTCGCCCAGTGGGCGAAAGAGCCGCCGCTCGATCCTGAAGATGACTTCCCCGAGATCTACGACACGCCAGTCAAATCCGAGGACATTTTCTAGATGCGGTTCATGCTGGATACGAACATTATCAGCGACATGATCCGAAACCCGGCTGGCAAGGCCGCGAGGGCAATGTCGCGCGAGGGAGATGACGCCGTTTGCACCAGCATCGTGGTCGCCTCGGAATTGCGATATGGCTGCGCCAAGAAGGGATCGGCCAAGCTGTTCAAGAAGGTTGAAGACTTGCTGGCCGAGATTCCTGTCTTGCCGCTCGATGTGCCGGTGGATGCCGAGTATGGCGGACTTCGCGCCGAGCTTGAAGCCGCGGGCCAGACCATTGGCCACAACGATCTTTTTATCGCCGCTCATGCCTGTGCATTGGGCACCACGCTGGTGACCGCCAACACGGGAGAGTTCAACCGGATCAGGGGCCTGAAGGTCGAGAACTGGCTGGCGTAGCCATAGACCAGAGGATCAAGCCGCCGGAAAAAGCTTCCAGCGTCCGGGGCGGAACGCCACCCGGCTTTTCTGCGCCGCGGGGTGATCGACCGGCAGTTCGATTTCGACCCGCTGGCGCTCTCCGCCGATCTCAAGCTCGACCCGGCGCGTGCCGGCGACGCGCCGGCTGGCGGCGACCGTGCCGGCGATGCAGCCGCTGCAGCCGTCCAGCAATTCGACATCGTGCGGGCGGAAGTAGAGCGTCGCATCGCCCGAGGGCTCGTTGGGCGCGGCAAGCCCGATCGGACGGTCGGCGAGCCAGATTTCGCCATTCTCGACCTTGACGGGAAGCGAGCTCGATTCACCGATGAAGCCGTAGACGAAGGGCGAGTTCGGCGTGTCGTAGATATCGTCGGCGGTGCCGACCTGCTCGATGCGGCCCTGGCTCATCACGACGACGCGGTCGGCAAGCTCCAGCGCCTCTTCCTGGTCGTGGGTGACGAAGACGGTGGTGTGGCCGGTGGCGTCATGGATTTCGCGCAGCCAGCGGCGCAATTCCCGGCGCACTTGCGCGTCAAGCGCGCCGAACGGCTCGTCGAGCAGCAGCACCTTGGGCTCGATCGCCATGGCGCGGGCTAGCGCCACGCGCTGCCTCTGGCCGCCGGAGAGCTGCGCCGGATAGCGCTTTTCGAGTCCTGAAAGCTGGACGAGGTCCAGAAGCTCGGAGGCGCGACGGCGGATCTCCTGCGCCGGCGGGCGCGACGGTCCGTGCCGGACCTTCAGGCCGAAGCCGATATTGTCCGCCACCGTCATGTGCCGGAACAGCGCATAGTGCTGGAAGACAAAGCCGACATTGCGCTCCTGGATGGACTTGTGCGAGGCGTCCTCGTCGCCGAAGAATATCTTTCCCCGTGTCGGCCGCTCCAGCCCGGCAATCAGCCTGAGCAGCGTCGTCTTGCCGGAACCGGACGGTCCCAGCAACGCGATCAGTTCGCCCGACTTGATGTCGAGCGACACGTCGTGAAGCGCCGGAAACCGGTCAAACTCCTTGCGCACGTTGGCAACGCGAACTTCCATAGTGGTCCCTTTGTCAGTGCCCGCGTGTCGCGGCGATCTCGGCGCCGTAGCGCATCTCGAGAAGTGTTTTCAAGACCAGCGTGACGAGCGCCAGGCCCGCAAGCAATGAAGCGACGGCGAAGGCACCGACGGCGTTGTACTCGTTGTAGAGGATTTCGACATGCAGCGGCATGGTGTTGGTCAGGCCGCGTATGTGGCCCGACACCACCGATACCGCGCCGAACTCGCCCATGGCACGCGCATTGCACAGGAGCACGCCGTAGAGCAGCCCCCATTTGACGTTGGGCAAGGTCACGTACCAGAAGGTCTGCCAGCCATTGGCGCCGAGCGAAAGCGCTGCCTCCTCGTCGCCATTGCCTTGCTCCTGCATCAGCGGGATCAACTCGCGGGCGACGAAGGGGAAGGTGACGAAGATTGTGGCCAGCACGATGCCCGGCACGGCAAACAGGATAACGATGCCATGCGCTTTCAGCCAGGTGCCGAGCAGCCCCTGGGCGCCGAACAGAAGCACATAAACGAGGCCTGATATGACCGGCGAGACCGAGAAGGGGAGGTCGATCAGCGTGGTCAGGAAGGCCTTGCCCTTGAACTCGAACTTGGCGATCGCCCAGGCGGCGGAGATGCCGAAGACGATGTTGAGCGGCACCGAGATCGCCGCCACCAGCAGCGTCAGCCGGATCGCCGAGCGCGTGTCGGCACTGCTGAGCGCTTCGGTGTAGGCACCGATGCCCTTGGCGAAGGCTTCGTTGAAGACGATGATCAGCGGCAAGAGCAGGAAAATGCCGAGGAAGGCGAAGGCGACGGCCATCAGAGCCAGGCGCGCAGGGCGGCTTTCCGTGACCGCCGCCGACTGGCTTTCATGATGCGGTTCGTAGGATTTGATCTCCGGGTCAGCCATAGCGCTTGCGGCTCCATGACTGTGCGAGATTGACGACCAAAAGCATGATGAACGACAGAGCGAGCATGATCGCCGCGATCGCTGTCGCCGCCGGATAATTGTATTCCTCCAACCGAATGACGATCAGCAGGGGTGCGATTTCTGATTTGTAGGGCAAGTTGCCGGCGATGAAGATGACCGAGCCGTATTCGCCGACGCCACGCGCGAAGGCGAGGGCGAAGCCGGTGACGATGGCCGGCGCCAGGCCCGGAAACAGGATGCGGGTGATGATCTGGAAGCGATTGGCGCCAAGCGTGGCGGCGGCTTCCTCCACTTCCTTGTCGATCTCCTCCATGATCGGCTGCACGGTGCGCACGACGAAGGGCAGCCCGATGAAGATCAGCGCGATGACGATACCGAGCGGCGTATAGGCGACCTTGATGCCGAGCGGCATCAGCAATTTGCCGATCCAGCCGTTCGGCGCGTAGAGCGTGGTCAGCGCGATGCCGGCCACAGCCGTCGGCAGGGCGAAGGGCAGGTCGACCATGGCATCGACGATGCGGCGGCCGGGGAAACGGTAGCGCACCAGCACCCATGCGACCAGCGTGCCGAAGACGACGTTGACCGCAGCCGCGACGAAGGCGGTGCCGAAGCTGATTCTCAGCGCATTGATGGTGCGGCGATCGGTGGCGATCGCCCAGAATTCAGGCCAGCCAAGGGCGGCCGAGCGCCAGAGCAGCCCGGATAGCGGGATGAGGATGATGAGGGTGAGGTAGGCAAGCGAGAAGCCGAGCGTCAATCCGAAACCCGGAATTACGCTCGGCTGCCTGAATCGCCACCCCGCCTGGGCGGGTGCTGTGGTCATGTCGTCCTGAATATCGACTGCTTACTGGGGCTTGTAGATCTGGTCGAATATACCACCATCGCCGAAATGATAAGGCTGTGCTTTTTTCCAGCCACCAAACTGTGGATCGTCGATGGTTACGAGCTTGATCGGCGGCAGCTTGGCGAGGTCCTCGGCCGGCACCAGATCGGGCTTGGCAGGACGATAATGGTTCTTGGCGATGATCGTCTGCGCTTCTTTGGAATAGAGCCAGCTCAGATAGGCTTCGGCGACCTTGCGCGTGCCCTTGGCATCGACATTGGCGTCGACCACCGCCACCGGCGGTTCTGCCAGGATGGAGGTCGGCGGGTAGACGATGTCGAAATTATCGGCACCGAACTCGTCGAGCGCCAGATAGGCCTCGTTTTCCCAGGCGATAAGCACATCGCCAAGACCCTTTTGCGCGAAGGTCACGGTCGAGCCGCGCGCGCCGGTGTCGAGCACCGGAGCATTGGCGTAGAGCTTGCCGACGAATTCCTTGGTCTTGGCCTCGTCGCCGCCGTCATTGGCGTTGGCGTAGGCCCAGGCGGCGAGATAGTTCCAGCGCGCGCCGCCGGAGGTTTTGGGATTGGGCGTAATCACCTGGACACCGTCCTTGACGAGGTCGCTCCAGTCGTGAATGCCTTTGGGATTGCCCTTGCGGACGAGGAAGATGATGGTCGAGGTGTAAGGCGCTGAATTGTTTTCGAATTTGGTGCGCCAGTCCGGATTGATCTTCTTCGCCTTCGAGACGATGGCGTTGATGTCGCCTTCAAGTGCCAGCGTCACCACATCGGCGTCGAGGCCGTCGATCACGGCGCGGGCCTGGGCGCCCGATCCGCCATGCGACTGCTGGACGGTGACGGTCTCTCCGGTCTCGGCCTTCCAATGCGCGACGAAAGCTTCGTCATAGGCCTTGTAGAGCTCGCGTGTCGGATCGTAGGACACGTTGAGAATGGTGGTATCGGCAAACGCGAAACCGAGCGTGCCGAACTGGACAGATGTGGCGACCAGTGCGCCGAGCAGTTTCCTGAAATGAGGTTTGGTCATTTCTGCCTCCGTTGAACCCGCGCCAAATCTACCGAATTGGTAGAAATTAGATGCATTCAATGTTGCCTTTTTTGCCCCTCTTGAGAAAATGTTCGACGCTATTTCGCCGTTAGGAGAAATATTTTCCTCTTGCGGCCTAAGGAAGAATCCATGGCCCGGCCACTCAGCCTATCTAGCAAGGGGCGGTGCCGAGGCAAGGTGTGGAATTTGGTCGGGTGGATCAATCTGCGGTGATGGGAAAGTCGAAACGCTGTCTGGCGAACGGTTCGCTTTTCAGCGTGAAGTGCCACCATTCCCTTGCATAGTTCTTGAAGCCGCCGGCGCGCATGGCGTCGACAAGCATCTTGCGGTTTGCCGCCGCTTCACTGGCAAGGCCGCGGTGGGCGGTTTCGCTCATCGGATCAAAGCAGTCGAAACCGGTGCCGAAATCGAGCGTGTCGGCATCGCCCGCGCCGCAGGCCTGGTTCGGGCTGGACCTGCGGTCCGTCCGGGCGACGGCGACATCGACGGTCGAGCCACGTGAATGGGTCGATAGTTCTCCGACATAACCCTTGGCGATCAGCTCACTGCGCCTGACCTTCGGATACCATTGTGGATCGGGCGACCCGCCATCGCGCGTCCATTCATTCATGTCGGCGACGGCGCGGGCAGGGCGGTAGCAATCGAACAACACCAGGGTCAGGCCTTTGGCGGCGATCGCTTTCTGGACGGCGGACAGTGCCTTTGCCGCCTGCTCGGTGAGGATGCAGGCCGGGGCGTCATAGCCGTCCACCTTGCGATGCAGAAAATTGTCCGATCCGGCGTAGCGTATGTCCTGGCGGATCGAGGGATCGACATCGGCGAGCCGGACGAAGCCGGCGGGCAGGGCATCGGCCAAAGCGGGGAGGGTGGTTGCCGCGACAAGGACTGTTGCTGCCAGTGCCGAGGCTGCCGACAAGAACGGATTGCGCGAGGGGTGCCTTGGAACAACCATGGGCAAGTGTCTGCTATCCTCTGCCTTGGAAAGCTAAGCCTATGAATCGCTTGCAGCCGTCTATTCGACAAACACCTTCACACTCGCCGCACGCCCTGCGGCGTCGATGACGGTCAGCGTCGAATAGCCGGCGCCGTCGGGCTGCCAGGTCGCGGTGCGGCGACGATCGATGCCTGCCAGCGGCTTGCCGTTGGCGAGCCAGCGGAACGGCGCACGGCCGCCTTGCAGCTTCAGCACCAGTGGCGAGGCGTCGGCCGAATTGGTGCCGAGATCGACGCGGGCGCCGTCAGGCGGGAAGATGATGGTCGGTGCGGGTTCGCTCACCGTCGCCTGCACCAGGCCATCCGACCCGGCGCCGAAGCGGGCGAGCGTCACCGGCAGGTCCTCGCGTCTGGGGCTGAACATGCCGGGCGGTTTGCCCGGCAAGGGGACGGTGGCGAGGCCCGAGCGGACAAAACCCTCGAACAGGATGGGAGCCGCCGAGACATAGCCGGAAAGGCCGGGCACCGCGCCGGCATCGGGGCGGCCGACCCAGACGCCCAGCACGTAGCGGCCGTCGAAGCCGACCGACCAGGCGTCGCGGTATCCGTAGGACGTGCCGGTCTTGTAGGCGATGCCGCGCTGCAAGGCCCCCTCGGGCGGCTTGACCCCTGACAATATGTCGATGATCTGCCAGTTGGCCTGACCGTCGAGGATGGTGGCGCTGGTGCGCTCGGCATCGGCAGGCTCGGTGCCGTCATGCAGCGTGTGCGTCTTGCCGCCATTGGCGAGCCCTGTGTAGAGCTGGACGAGGTCGCGCAATGTCACCCCGACGCCGCCCAGACCGATGGCCAGGCCCGGGGCTTCGTTGACCGGCAGTATGGGGCTGACGCCGGCCTGGCGGAAGCGCGCCATCAGCCGCGTTGGCCCGACCGCGTCGAGCACGCGGATCGCCGGCACATTGAGCGACAATTGCAGCGCTTGCCGGATGCTGACATCGCCCTGGTAGCCCATATCGAAATTCTTCGGCCGGTAGCCGGAGAAATCGACGGGGCTGTCGTCGATCAGCGTTTCCTGCGCCACCAGGCCCTGTTCGAAGGCCAGGCCGTAGATGAAGGGCTTCAGCGTCGAGCCGGGCGAGCGGACGATCTTTGTCATATCGATCCAGCCGGAGCGGCTGGCGTCGAAGAAATTGGCCGAGCCGACTTCACCAAGGATGTCGCCGGTGCGGGAGTCGGCCAGCACCATGGCGACCGAGAGGCGGGGGCCGAGCTTGGTGGCCGCGTCCCTCGCCACCTGTTCCAGCCCCTCCTGGACGCTCTTGCGGATCGTCAGCTGCAAGGGCTGGCCGGGGACGGCCTTGGGCAACATCGCATAGGCGGCGTGCGCGGCGAGCGCCGGCAGCGTGCGGCGCAGGTCCGAGACATCGTCGAGGGCGGCCCGTGCGGCCTCGCGCTCGCCGAGCAGGCGGGAGGAGACCATTCGGGTCAGCACCCGGTCGCGGGCGGCGTGGGCGATCTTCAAATTGCGGTCGGGCCGGCGCTTTTCCGGCAGTTGCGGCAGAGCGACGAGCAGGGCGGCCTCGGAAACGGTGAGCCGTTTCGGCTCCTTGCCGAAATAGGCGAGCGAGGCGGCGCGCACGCCTTCCAGATTGCCGCCATAAGGCGCCAGCGTCAGGTAGCGTTCGAGGATCTCGCGTTTCGACAGCCGCCGCTCTATCTGGATGGCGCGCAGCATCTGCTTGACCTTGGAGCCGAGGCTGCGGCTTTCGCGCGGCTCGATCAGCCGGGCAAGCTGCATCGAAAGCGTCGAGCCGCCGGAGACGATGCGGCCGCTGGTGGCGAACTGGCCGGCGGCGCGGGCCAGCGCCAGCACGTCGACACCTTCATGGTCCCAGAAACGCTTGTCTTCGTAGGTGACCAGCATGTCGACGAACTGCTTGTCGACCTGGTCGAGGCGGGTTTCGAGCCGCCAGTAGCCGTCCGGCGTGGCGAAGGCGCGCAACAATTCGCCGTCGCGGTCCTGGACTTCGGTGGAGACCGTGAGTTCGGCTGGAAGCGGGGGTGGGAAGGCACGGTCGAGCGCCCAGAGGGTGGTGGCGGCAATTGCGGTGAGTCCAATGAGGGAGGCTCCTGCAACGGTCGTGCGACGAAGGAACTTCTTGGAAAGCATGGCGCCGCCCCTCATCCGGCTGCCGCCACCTTCTCCCCGTATAGTGACGGGGAGAAGGGTGCTGTCATGGCCGTTGGCGCTTTTCCCGCAACGTTCAAAGTTGGCGAAAGCTTTGTTGCAGGCCTCTTTCTCCCCGTCACTATACGGGGAGAAATGCCCGGTGTCCGAACCGGATAGATAGGTAACAGAATGGACTGATTAGATGGGTGACAGTTTTCTTGTCCGCCGGGAGGACCGGCGATGGTTTGGCGAGAGACTGGCATCATGGATGAGCGGCTTCGGTTTGTT
>NZ_RZOL01000155.1:0-13472 GCF_004022985.1 Mesorhizobium sp. M7A.F.Ca.ET.027.02.1.1
GACGCTGAACTCGAAGAAGGTCACCGACCTGATGACGGCAGCCGGCTTGCTTTAGTTGCCATTCGTCCTAAAAGGACACCCGACCACGCTCCCGCGGGAATTCGCCTTCCGCGGGAGTGATTTTGTTTTTCGAGATGGCATTCGTCGATGACGACACGCTGTGTTCCCGACCGCGATCGCGGTCCTTCAATTGCTGCCGCTGGACGGCAACGGCACGGCGTCTGACCTGATGCAGTCCGCGGTCGATCTCGCGCGTTCGGGCCTGCCTTCGGGCACAGGCCGAAGGGCCCGGCGACGCGCACCGCTGTGGCTGGTCCTCGCCGCCATCTTCGTTGCGCTGCTGGCGCTGGTGCCGCTCGCCTTCATCATCTGGATCGCGGTGCAGACCGGCTGGGAAACCGTCTCGGCGCTGGTCTTCCGGCCGCGTGTCGGCGAGCTTCTGGTCAACACTGTCCTGCTGGTCGCGCTCTCGGTGCCGATCACCATCGTGCTGTCGGTTGCGCTGGCCTGGCTGACCGAGCGCAGCGACCTGCCGGGCGACCGGATCTGGTCCTGGCTGTGCGTGGCGCCGCTCGCCATCCCCGCCTTCGTCCACAGCTACGCCTGGATCACCATGGTGCCGGGACTGCACGGCCTGTGGGCCGGCGTGCTGGTTTCCGTTATCGCCTATTTCCCGTTCCTGTATCTGCCGGTGTCGGCGGCATTGCGCCGTCTCGATCCCGCCCTCGAGGACGCCGCCGCCGCACTCGGCCTTGGACCCCGACGCGTGTTCTGGCGGGTCGTGCTGCCGCAATTGCGGCTCGCCATCTGCGGCGGCTCACTGCTGGTCGGCCTGCATCTGCTGGCCGAGTACGGCCTCTATGTCTTCATCCGCTTCGACACCTTCACCACGGCGATCGTCGACCAGTTCCAATCGACCTTCAATGGACCGGCCGCCAACATGCTGGCCGGCGTGCTGGTCAGCTGCTGCTTCGTGCTGCTCGGCCTCGAAGTGCTGGTGCGCGGCGAGGAGCGCTATGCCCGCGTCGGCTCGGGTGCGGCGCGCCATCAGCAACGCGCAAGCCTCGGGCGCGCCACCATTCCGAGCCTGCTCTTGCTTGTCGTCACCACGCTTTTGGCGCTCGGCGTGCCGTTCGTCACCATCGGCGGCTGGCTTGTCGCCGGCGGCGCCGCTGTCTGGCGCCTGGACGAGATCGGCCTGGCGCTTGGGCAGACGCTGTTCCTGGCGCTCGCCGGCGCCTTGCTCGCCACCGTCGCCGCCATGCCGATGGCCTGGATCTCGATCCGCGCCCCGGGGCCATTGCAGCGCCTGCTGGAGGGCTGCAACTACATTGTCGGCTCGTTGCCGGGGGTTGTCATAGCGCTGGCGCTGGTCACCATCACGGTGCGCATCGCGCTGCCGCTCTACCAGACCCTGTTCACCATCCTGGTGGCCTATGCGCTGATGTTCCTGCCACGCGCGCTGGTCAGCTTGCGGGCATCTATCGCGCAGGCACCGGTCGAGCTCGAACGCGCCGCTTCCAGCCTCGGCCGCCCGCCGCTGCAGGCGCTGTGGTCGACGACGATCCGCCTGTCGGCGCCGGGTGCCGCGGCCGGCATGGCGCTGGTGGCGCTCGGCATCATGAACGAACTGACTGCCACCCAGATGCTGGCGCCGAACGGCACCCGCACGCTGGCGATGGCGTTCTGGTCCTACAGCGGCGAGATTGATTATGCCTCCGCGGCACCTTACGCCTTCATCATGGTGGCGATGTCGCTGCCCTTGACCTGGCTGCTCTATGTCCAGTCGAAACGGATGGCCGGACGATGAGCTTTCTCGAAATCGGCGGCCTGCACAAGCAGTACGGCCCGGTGGCCGCCCTTGCCGGCGTCGACCTGAACGTCGCCAGCGGCAGCCGCACGGCGATTGTCGGTCCTTCCGGCTGCGGCAAGACGACCCTGCTGCGGCTGATTGCCGGCTTCGAGGCGCCGGACCAGGGGCACATCACGCTCGACGGTACGATATTGGCCAATGGCGGCGCTGCGGTGCCGGCATATCGGCGAGGCATCGGCGTGGTGGCGCAGGATGGCGCCCTGTTTCCGCATCTGACCATTGGCGACAATATCGGTTTCGGCATGGGTCGCGGCGAGGACAAGCGCACCGAGCGCATCGTCGAGCTCGCCTATATCGTCGGGCTGGACAAGGCGATCCTCAAGCGCCGCCCGCACGAGCTCTCCGGCGGCCAGCAGCAGCGCGTGGCGCTGGCTCGCGCCATGGCGATGAAGCCCCGGCTGATGCTGCTCGACGAGCCGTTCTCGGCACTCGATACCGGCCTGCGCGCCTCGATGCGCAAGGCGGTGGCCGAGCTTCTGGAAGCTGCCGGCATCACTACCATCCTGGTGACGCACGACCAGGCCGAGGCGCTGTCCTTCGCCAGCCAGGTCGCGGTGATGCGCGACGGCAAGTTCTCGCAGATCGGCACGCCGCGCGAGCTCTATCTCAAGCCGAAGGACAGGATGATCGCCGAATTCCTTGGCGACGCCATCATCCTGCCGGCCAAGATATCGGATGGATTCGCCAACTCGCCCCTCGGCCGCATCGCGGTCGACACCAATGACAGCCGCGATATCGCCCGTATCATGCTTCGCCCGGAGCAGATCGCGCTGAAGAGAACGTCGCGCGAGGGCATGTCCGGCACCTCGGACATGCTGTTCGGCGAAGTGACGGAATCCGAATTCGCCGGCTCGATGTGCACGGTCGCGGTGCGGCTCTTGAACAATGCCGATCCGCCCGATGCGGCCGCGATCGGCAACACGCCGCTGGTCCTGCGCAAACCGGGCATGGACGCGCCGGCGGTCGGCGAGATCGTCCGGCTGACCGTATCGGGAAAGGCGCATGTCTTCGCCTGAACACCGTATGCTGGAGCAATTCTAGGAAACTGTGAAGCGGTTTTCCGTCTGGAATTGCGTCAAAACAAAGAGTTAGAGCAGCTCGCCGTTTCCGTGAAACGGTGAAACGCTCTGGGCATATCTTTTGGATTAGCCGACGCGCTTTCCTGTCTGATCGAACCAGTGCAGCTTTTCTGCCTTGGCAACCACGCGCAATTGGTTGCCAACCGTGGCGGTGGCGCGACCCGCGACACGCACGACGATACGGTTGCCGCCTGCCGCACAGTGAAGGAAACTTTCGGCGCCTACCGGTTCGACTGCCTCGACCAGCGCCGGCAGGACGAGGGCGCCGGGCGGCGCTTCCGCATTGAAGGTGACGTCGGCATCCTCGGGCCGAAAACCGAGGGTCGCAGCTCTTGCCTCCCGAGGTGCGAAAGCGATCGCCGTGCCGTCTGCGAGCACCGCGCCCGAGGCGCTTTCGGTCAGTGCCAGGAGATTCATCGGCGGCGCGCCAATGAAGGAAGCGACGAAGGTCGAGGCCGGCCTTTCATAGATGTCGAGCGGCGCCCCCATTTGCTCGACCAGTCCGCCGTTCATGACGACGAGGATGTCGGCCAACGTCATCGCCTCGAGCTGGTCATGCGTGACATAGACCGACGTGACGCCAAGCGAGCGTTGCAGGTTCTTTATCTCGACGCGCATCTGGCCACGCAATTTGGCATCGAGATTGGAGAGCGGCTCGTCGAACAGGAAAACCCTCGGGTTGCGCACAATGGCACGACCCATGGCGACACGCTGGCGCTGGCCGCCGGAAAGCTCGCGCGGGCGGCGGTCGAGCAGCGCCGAAAGTTCGAGTATTTTCGCCGTCGCGCGGACCCGGCTGTCGATCTCATCTTTCGGCGTGCCGCGGTTGCGCAGCCCATAGGCCATGTTGTCGTAGACTTTCATATGCGGATAGAGCGCATAGTTCTGGAACACCATGGCGATGTCCCGCTCGGTCGGACCGATTGAGTTTACGATCTTGCCGTCGATCGCAACTGTTCCCGAGGAGATGGTTTCGAGCCCGGCGATCATCCTGAGCAGCGTGGACTTGCCGCAGCCCGATGGGCCGACCAGCACGCAAAGCTGCCTGTCGGGAACTGCGATTGAAACGCCCTTCACGGCCTCGAAACCGCTGGGGTAGACCTTCTTCACATCCTTCAGATCGACGGTCGCCATCAGCTTCTCACTTTTCGGAATCGACCAGGCCGCGAACGAACCAGCGCTGCATCAGCACCACGACCAGGATCGGTGGCACGATGGCCAGCATCGCTGTGACCATGACCAGGTGCCATTGCGTGTCGGCATCGGCGAAGGAGACCATCTTTCTCAACGCGATAACGATCGTGTTCATGTTGCTGCTGTTGGTGACGAGCAACGGCCACAGATACTGTGTCCAGCCATAAATGAAGAGGATGACGAACAGCGCCGCGATGTTTGTCCGCGACAGCGGCAACAGGATATCGAAGAAGAAGCGCCACGGCCCCGCACCATCAACACGCGCCGCCTCCACCAGTTCACCTGGAATGGTCATGAAAAACTGTCGAAACAGCAATGTGGCGGTGGCGGAGGCGATCAGCGGGATAATCAGGCCGGCATAGGTGTCGATCATGCCGAGATCGACCATCACCTTGTAGGTCGGCAGGATGCGCACCTCGACGGGAAGCATCAAGGTGACGAAGATCAGCCAGAAGAAGGTCATGCGCAGCGGAAAGCGGAAAAATACGATCGCGTAGGCCGACAGGATCGAGATGAAGATCTTTCCCACCGCGATGCCGAGCGCCATGATCGTCGTGTTGAGCAGCAGCCTGCCGACGCTGACGCCGCCGATACGGCCGACACCGCCGAACAGCGCTTCGGTGTAATTGTTCCAGAACTGATCGCCGGGCAGGAGCGGCAATGGCGGCCTGAGGATCGTTTGCAGCGTCTGCGTCGAGGCAACGAACGTGTAGTAGATCGGGAAAGCAACGATCAATATGCCGAGGATCAGCACGGCGTGGGCGATGACGGTGCGGAGCGGTGACTGGCCGATCATCGCTCGCCCTCAGCCGTAATGGACTTTGCGTTCCACATAGCGGAACTGGATGGCCGTGAGCGAGATGACGATGACCATCAGGATGACCGACTGCGCCGCCGAGTCACCGAGGATCAGATTGACGAAGCCGTCATTGTAGACCTTGTAGACCAGCGTTTCAGTCGTCTTGCCCGGACCGCCCCCGGTGACGGCATGGACGATGCCGAACGTGTCGAACAGGGCATAGACGGTGTTGACGACCAGCAGGAAGAAGGTCGTCGGCGCAAGCAGCGGGAAGACGATGGTCCAGAATCGCTTGGTCTCGCCGGCGCCGTCCATGGCCGCCGCCTCGATCAAGGCTTTCGGCACCGCCTGCAGGCCGGCGACGAAGAACAGGAAATTGTAGCTGATCTGCTTCCAGGCAGCGGCGGACACCAGCAGGATCATGGCGTGGGTGCCGTTGAGCAGTGGATCCCAGGCGATGCCGAAACTTCTCAGCATGTAGGCCAGCGACCCGATCGACGGGTTGAAGAGGAACAGCCACAGCATACCGGCGATCGCCGGCGCCACCGCGTAGGGCCAGATCAAGAGCGTGCGGTAGAGACCTTTGCCGCGCACCACCTTCTCTGCCATGACCGCGAGCAAGAGCGCCACGCACATGGCAACGATGGCGGTCGCAAGGGAAAACACCACCGTGACCTTGATCGAGTTCAGGTAGGCCGGATCGGCAAGCACTTTCCTGAAATTGGCGAACCAGACGAACTTGGTCCTCAGTCCGAACGGATCCTGCCTGAGCATGGATTGGTAGAACGCCTGACCGGCCGGCCAGTAGAAAAACACGAGCGTGATGGCCAGTTGCGGCGCCACCAGCAGGTAGGGAAGGATCTTGTTGGGAAACACGACGCGAGGGGTCATGGAGCCACTCCGAGGTGATGAGGCGGGCGGCACGATGTGGCATCCCTCTTCGCCAAGATGGCTTTGATGAGCGTTTCGGATTGGGCTTCATCGACCGTTGGCGAAATCGCAAGCGACGGCAAAACTCCCCTCGCCGAGGGGAGATGCCTGGCAGGACAGGTGGATGCGCCGTAGAGCAAGGACCTGCGCTCGCTCTAATTCCCCAGCGCTTCCTTGATCGCCGCATTGCCACGCGTAACCGCATTGTCGAGCGCCTGCTGCGCGGTTTGCTGGCCGGCGAGCATCTTTTCGAACTCCTCGTTCTGGATATCGCGCACCTGCGGCAGGTTCGGCAGACGTACGCCCTTGGAATTGTCGGTTGGCGCCTTACCCGTCATCTGCAGGATCGGGGTCTCGCGACCGACGTTCTTGTCATAGAAACCGGACTTCTTGGTCGCTTCATAGGCGGCAAGCGTTACCGGCAGATAACCCGACTTCTGGTGCAGGTATTCTTGCACCTCGGTCTTCGACAGGTAGGCGAAGAAGGCCGCGACGCCCTTGTATTCCTCGTCGGATTTATCAGCGAAAACCCACAGGCTGGCGCCACCCGGCGTCGTGTTCTGCGGTGCGCCCTTGGCGTCGCTGTCATAGGGCAATTGGCCGATGCCGTAATTCATGCCGGACTTGACGATATCGCCAAGGCCGCCGGAGGATTCGGTCATGATCCCGCATTCGCCGGCGAGGAAGATCTGCTTGGCTTCGGAGGTGCGGCCGCCATATTTGAAAGTGCCGTCCTTGGCGAGGTCCGCCAGCGCCTGGAAGTGGTTGACGAAAATCGGCGCATTGATCTTGAGCTCGACATCGCCGCCGGCCAGACCGTTCTGCTGGGTGGCCCATGACACGTCATTCCAGGCCGCGAAATTCTCCAGATGGATCCAGGTCAGCCAGGTCGAGGTGTAGCCGCAGGCGGCCGCGCCGCTCGCCTTGATCTTCTTGGCATCTTCCCACACCTCGTTCCAGGTCTTGGGCGGGCTGTCGACGTCGAGACCAGCCTTCTTGAAGATATCCTTGTTGTAATAAAGGATCGGCGAGGAGGAGTTGTAGGGGAAGGAGAGCATGGTGCCGTCCGGCTTCGAATAATAGCCGACTATGCCTGGCAGATACTGGCTCTTGTCGAAGGTCATTCCAGCGCTGGTCAACACATCGGCTGCCGGCTTGATTGCGCCTTCGGCTGCCATCATCACGCCGGTGCCGACGTCGAACACCTGCATAATGTCGGGCGCCTGGCCGGCACGGTAGGCGGCGATGCCGGCATTCAGCGTCTCGGGATACGTGCCTTTGAACACCGGAACAAGTTCATAGTCGCTCTGGCTGGCATTGAAATCTTTGGAGATCTTGTCGACAACTTCGGCATTGGCGCCAGTCATGGCGTGCCACCAACTGATCTGCGTGACAGCAAAAGCGGAGGTTGAGGAAAGCATCATAAAGGTAGCGGCAACACCGGCCGCGAAGCCGAAGGACTTCATGTTTCATCTCCCGTTTGTCATTGGCGAAAGGGGGCACTCCCGCAAAGGCAATATGTGTCGCTCGTGACAATCAGACAACGGTTTTGTTGCAGATCGACGAACTTCGCCCTTTACCCAACGCCACCCTCGCCTCCGCTTGGACGCATGGAAAGCCACACGGCTAGCCGGCTTAGCGAGACGACGAGCGCCAGGAACTGCCGTCGGAACTGCCAAGCTAGCTTTCGGGGTGGCAGCCTTGATTGCAGCCGCTGCAACCCGAAGAGACACGCCAAGGTTGCAGGCGACTTTATCGATCCCTCAACGGCAAAGCGCTACTCAATCCTGCTGCCCTGTTTATTTCCAAAGATCAGGTGAAATAAAATGCTGACGGTCTACAATTGTATCGTCAACGAACACGATCTGAGACTGGTCGCACTCGCCGCGCTGATCTGCGGAATTTCCTGTTTCTCTGCCGTCAACCTGCTTCATCACATAAGCCGCTCCACCGATCGGAACCGGCTTGCCTGGCTGATGATCGCGGCCACTTCGACCGGCTTCGGCATCTGGGCAACGCACTTCATCGCCATGCTCGCATTCACACCGGGCATACCCAGTGCTTACGATCCCGCACTTTCCGTGCTTTCGCTCGCTGCTTCGGTCACTCTGACGGCAGCCGGCATGTGGATCGCCACCTTGCGGAATGAGTTCGACTATCATCTCGTCGGCGGCGCCGTGCTGGGCGGCGGTATCGCGGCCATGCACTACATCGGTATGGCGGCGTTCGAGGTTCAGGGCCGCATCGAGTGGAACCTGTTGCTTGTCGCCATTTCCCTTCTGGCCGGCGTAACGCTCGCGGCGCTGGCGCTGCGTGTCGTGCAGCGCCGTCCCTCCTTGAAGGCGACATCCGGCGGCGCGGTGCTGCTGACGCTGGCGATCTGCACCTTGCATTTCATCGGTATGGGTGCCGTCTCGATCTTCCCCGATCCCTCGATCGTCATATCCGAATACACGATCGAGCCGACCTCGCAGGCTTTTGCGGCCGCCGCCGCCACACTGGTGATCCTGGTTCTGTCGGCATCGGCGCTGTGGATCGATTTGCGCTTCCGTCGCCAGAAGCTCGAGGTAGACCGCATGCACGGTCTGGCCAATGCCGCCGTGGAGGGGCTGATCGTCTGCGACGGCCACCGCATCATCAGTGCCAATGACAGCATGGCGACATTGACGGGCATCGCAACAGCGACGCTGAACGGAATGCAGCTTGGCGATCTCTTCGGATCCGATATGTCGGGCTTCGGCGAACAGCCGCAGGAGGCCGAATTGAGCGGCCGCGATGGCACGAGCATTCCTGTCGAGCTGATCGCCAGGAGCATCGACTATTGTGGCAAGCCTCACAACGTGGTTGCGGTCCGCGACATTCGCGAGCGCAAGAAGGCGGAACAGGAGATCCTGCGGCTTGCCCATTTCGATCCATTGACCGGACTGGCCAATCGCCGCAGCTTTTCCGGCCGGCTGGAGACGGAAATTGCTGCGATGGGCCGGACCAGGAAAGGCGGCCAGCTTGCGCTTCTGCTGCTCGATCTCGACCGGTTCAAGGAGGTCAACGACCTGTATGGGCACGGCGCGGGCGACGCCATGCTGCAGAAGGTTGCGCACTGCGTTACCGGCATTCTTCGCCAAGGACAGATGGTGGCGCGGCTGGGCGGCGATGAGTTCGCCATCATCGCGCCGAACCTGACCGACCCGTTGGAGGCGGGCCGTATCGCCAACACCGTGCTGACCGCCATGCGCGAGGAAAACCGGCTTTCTGTCGGCGGCGGCCTTGTGTCGGCAAGCATCGGCATTGCGCTGTATCCATCGGATGCCGAAAACCAGGCCAGCCTGATAAGCCACGCCGATACGGCGCTCTACCGGGCCAAGACCGAAGGCAAGGACACCTACCGCTATTTCGAAGCTTCGATGGGGGCCGAGGCCCGCGACAAGCGCGTGATGGAGCACGAACTGCGCCAGGCGGTCGCACGCCAGGAGTTCTACCTCGTCTACCAGCCGCAGAAAGAGATCAGCAGCGGAAAGATGGTCGGCTTCGAAGCCCTGGTCCGCTGGCGGCATCCGACGCGCGGCGACGTCTCGCCGAGCATATTCATCCCGGTCGCCGAAGACAGCGGCGCCATTGGCCAGATTGGCGAATGGGTGCTGACGGCCGCCTGCGAGGAAGCCGCCCGCTGGGAAAATCCGCTGACGGTGGCCGTCAACGTTTCGGCGGTGCAGCTCCACAACACGAATTTCAGCCGCGAGGTCCACGAAACCTTGCTGAATTCCGGCCTGGCGCCCGGCAGGCTCGAGCTTGAGATCACCGAGACGGCGCTTGTCAAGGACATGCCGCGGGCATTGGCCACCTTGCGGCAGGTCAAGGCGCTAGGCGTGCGCGTCGCCATGGACGATTTTGGAACCGGCTATTCCTCGCTCTCCAACCTTCGCGCCTTTCCCTTCGACAAGATCAAGATCGATGGCTCATTCATCAAGTCCGTCGACAAGAACGGCCAGGTCGCGGCGATCGTGCGCGCCGTCCTGGGACTTGGACGCGGGCTCGGCCTGCCGGTTCTGGCGGAGGGTGTCGAGACGCTCGGCGAACTGAAGTTCCTGGACGCCGAAGCCTGCGAGATCGGCCAGGGCTACTATATCGGCAAGCCGGCTCTCATCGAGGAATTCGGCGATCTGACCGGCGTCGTCGCACCCGCTGTCGGCAGCAAACCCGCCAGCCTGCGCGACAGAAGCGTTCTGGCCTTCGCGCCCGCACCCGCGCTAGCCACACGCTAGACTACAGGCTCTCGGGCTTGAGTGCCGTCTCGACCAGCCGCCTGGCGTCCGGCCCCGACCATTCGGCCGGGCCGTTCATGTGGGCGATCAGGCAGCCCTCGCCGTCGATCAGCATGGTGACGGGAAGGCCTAGCGCCAAGCCGCGCTTCTTGAGGTCGTTGAACAGCGTCATCGTCGAATCCCGGTAATAGCCGAGCGTCGCGACGCCGGTATCGCTGAGGAACTTCTTCGGCTTCACATCGTCGCCGGCATCGACGTTGACGGCGACCACTTCAAAGGAGTCGCTGCCCTTTTCCTTCTGCAGCGCATCGAGCGCCGGCATTTCGGCACGGCACGGCGCGCACCATGTCGCCCACAGATTGAGCAGCACCGTCTTGCCGGCATGATCGGCAAGCGTCATCGGCTTGCCGTCCGGACCATTGAAGGCAAGGCTCTTCATGGATTGAGGCGGATCGGCCGGCAAAAGTGCCGCAACCTCACCGGTGGCCGACGCCGCGACTTTCTTGGCGCGGTCGCTCTTGGCCGCGCAAGTCACGTCGTCCCTGCTGTCACCCACGGCAGCTTGTGCCGGTGCATTGTTGCCAGACCGGCTCTCGCTGACATATACCGCGACCGCGCCGGCCAGCGCGCCCGCCACCAAGGCGGCGAGGATCAGGCGCGGGGCCGGGAAGAATCTACTACCGTCTGCCATTTTCTCAAAACTGCTCCGAAGCACGGGTTATAGCCATGAGCGACAAGAAAACCAGCAACCAGATGTGGGGCGGACGTTTTGCCTCGGGTCCGGCCGCGATCATGGAAGCGATCAACGCGTCTATCTCCTTCGACCGCAAACTCTATGCGCAGGACATCAAAGGCTCGATCGCCCATAGCGAGATGCTGGCGCAAACGGGCATTATTTCGGCGGCCGACCAAGAAAAAATCGCTGACGGGCTGAACACGATCCTGAAAGAGATCGAGGCCGGCAGCTTCGAGTTTTCGACACGGCTCGAAGACATCCACATGAACATCGAGGCGCGCCTCGCCGATCTGATCGGCCCGGCGGCCGGCCGGCTGCACACCGCCCGCTCGCGCAATGATCAAGTCGCGGTCGATTTGCGGCTGTGGGTCAAGGATGAATGCTTTCGCGTCGCCGAGGCGTTGAAAGGGCTGATCGAGGCGCTGCTGGAGCGGGCCGAGGAGCATGCCGCGACCGTGATGCCGGGCTTTACCCATATGCAGGCGGCCCAGCCGGTGACCTTCGGCCATCACTGCATGGCCTATGTCGAGATGTTTTCGCGCGACCTGTCGCGCGTGCGCGATGCGATCGAGCGGATGGATGAAAGCCCGCTCGGTGCCGCGGCCCTCGCCGGCACCAGCTTCCCGATCGACCGTCACCGGACCGCCAAGGCGCTCGGCTTCCGCGAGCCGATGCGCAATTCGCTCGACAGCGTCTCGGATCGCGATTTCGCGCTCGAGTTCCTCGGCGTGGCGGCGATCTGCGCCACGCATCTGTCACGGCTGGCCGAAGAGATCATCATCTGGTCGACGCCGCAGTTCGGCTTCGTCAGGCTGTCGGACTCGTTTTCCACCGGCTCCTCCATCATGCCGCAGAAGAAGAACCCCGATGCCGCCGAACTGGTGCGCGGCAAGACCGGCCGCGTCACCGGTCATCTGGTCGGCCTGCTGACGGTGATGAAGGGCATGCCTTTGACCTATGGCAAGGATATGCAGGAAGACAAGGAATCGGTGTTCGACGCCGCCGAGACGCTCGACCTGATGCTGGCGGCGATGACCGGCATGGTCTCGGACATGACGGTCAACGCTGCCGCAATGAAGAAGGCCGCCGGCTCCGGCCACGCGACAGCAACCGACCTTGCCGACTGGCTGGTGCGCACGCTCGGCCTGCCGTTCCGCGAGGCGCATCATGTCACCGGCCGGGCGGTGGCGCTGGCCGAAGACAGGAAGGTGGGGCTGGAGAAGCTTTCACTGGAGGATTTGCAGTCGATCAATTCCGGCATCACGGCCGACATATTTTCGGTGCTGGCGGTGCAGAACTCGGTCAAGAGCCGCACCAGTTTCGGCGGCACGGCGCCGTCGGAAGTGAGGAAGCAGATCCGTGCCTGGAAAAAGCGACTGGCGAAAGCGTAATGCCGGATATTGCGAGCAGTAATATCCCGGATATTGCGACGGGCAATATCTCGGGGTGCAATGCGCCGAGAACTCGGCTAAAAGCGGCGGCTGACAAACGTTTCGGACGGATGGATCGATGACCGGAAGCAGGATTTTGGTGACGCTGACGCTGCTGGTTGCGATCGCGGCCGTTTCGGCCTGCGGCAGGAGGGGCGCTCTCGACACGCCCTATGAGGCGGCCGTGCAGGCGCGCAAGGATGCCTCAAAGGCCCACCAGCCCGTGCCGCCGGAGCCGGAAAAACCGGTCAAGGACAAGAAATTCATCCTCGACCCGCTGATCTAGAGCCGACGAGAGCCGGGCCTTTCAACCCGATCTCATCGCGCCCCAACTTCCGGAACCACTCTCGTGAACCATTTCGACTACCGCGACGGCGTGCTCCATGCCGAGGACGTGGCGATCCCCGACATCGCCGCACAGATCGGCACGCCATTCTACTGCTATTCGACGGCGACCCTGACCAGGCACTACCGGGTGTTTGCCCAGTCCTTTGCAGGGCTGGACGCGCTGGTCTGCTACGCCATGAAGGCCAATTCCAACCAGGCCGTCCTGCGGACGCTGGCCAAGCTCGGCGCCGGCGCCGACGTGGTTTCGGAAGGTGAATTGCGCCGGGCGCTCGCCGCCGGCATTCCGGCCGGCAAGATCCTGTTTTCGGGCGTCGGCAAGACCGCGCGCGAAATGGACTTTGCCCTTGCTGCCGGCATCCTTTGCTTCAACGTCGAATCCGAGCCTGAACTCGAGCTGTTGTCGGCGCGAGCCACCGCCCTTGGCAAGGTGGCGTCGATCTCGCTGCGCATCAATCCCGACGTCGACGCCAAGACCCACAAGAAGATCTCCACCGGCAAGGCCGAGAACAAGTTCGGCATCCCGTGGCAGCGGGCGCGGCAGGTTTATGCCCGCGCGGCAAAGCTTCCCGGCATCAGGATCACCGGCATCGATACCCATATCGGCAGCCAGATCACCGAGCTGCAGCCCTTCGACGATGCCTTCGCCCTGCTTGTCGATCTCGTCGGCGCGCTGCGGGCGGACGGCCATGCCATCGAGCATATCGATGTCGGCGGCGGGCTCGGCATTCCCTACCGCATCGACAACAACCCGCCGCCGCTGCCCGACGCCTATGCCCAGATCGTCAGGAAGCATGTCACCAAGCTCGGGCTGAAGGTGATGTTCG